>CAJWCX010000001.1 GCA_913031405.1 uncultured Flavobacteriales bacterium
CTGCTTTCAAAATCAAAGACAACATTTCCCCAACGATTGAAAATGATTAGTCTTAGAACAGATAGGTTCTTTGACTCAAGGAAAAACTCTTCATTGGACTCTTCAGTATCTCCATTGGGCGTAAAAACGTTTGGCGCCGTTACAATTGGATCTGGAGGCACGGGGTAAATACATGAACCGTCATCAATAGTCGCTAACTCATTATAGTTTTCAGCAACAGGGTCCATACATCCACAAATCTCAATTTGGATTTGGACAGTAGTGGAATCCTTACAAAAATCGCCTTGAGAGACAACCAACTGAGCAATAAAACTAGAAGAGGAAGGAGAGTCGTACGTATAATAAAAAACACCTAATTCATTACTAGAATCGCCAGTTCCATCACCATAGGTGATGTCATACGAATCCCCATTCTCACTTGAGGAATAATCAAAAGTGACGGCTAATGGGCCACATCCAGAACTCGGGCTGGCAACCAGGTTAGCTATTGGAGGGTTCAGTAGATCGACAAAAGCGGAATCAGATGTAACGCAAACAGCGTCCTCAACAGTTACGTAATACCATCCTGAGGCCAAATCAATCCAAACAGAAGCTGCGGGGCCCGTCTGTCCCCCTGAACCTGCCCATGAATAATAAACTGTTTGTTGTGGTGTCGTTGTTTCTCCGCTGACCATTGCGGACACATATCCATCAGGTTGACAGGTTGCGGGACCAACCAAGATAGTATCGATGCTAAGTGTTTGATTCAACGTAATGGTCACTGTGTCTATGGCGCTAAAATCACAATTGTCTGTAGCTTCGACTATAACGTCAAGAGTTCCGTTTTCTGAAATTCCTTGATATATCGAATCCCCTATATCAACTAGGCCGCCTTCAATGTCGAACCATTCATAGGTATAGGGAGCATAGCCCCCTGACGCGGAGGCACCAATAAGAACGCTGTCACTAGCACACAAAATTAGGGTGTCTGATTCGTCGATGTTGATAATTGGACCATCACCAATATAAATCACCCCCGAAGAAACAATCGTATCACCACAGATATTTACCAATTCTACCGTTACTGTTACAGATTCAAATCCTTCATTTAATCCATCTTGAAAAGGAGTAAGAGTAACTATTACAGTATCCTCTCCAGGTAAAAAAACAATAGAATCAGGTATGTTATTGTAGTCCTCTGCCTCAATAGCCACACCGCCTACTTCGTAGCTAATAATAAGTGTATCTGCTGTATCACTCTCTGGTCTTGTAAAAATAAAATTCGCATCTGTGCATCCTTCCACTATTGTTGAGTCGCCTGAAACCGTTGCTACTGAAACATTTACAGCATCAGAAACAAAACTTCCCGCTTGTAGAAAAACTCCTGAATCATATGACTGATCAAAAACATTCGCAATAGCCAGTTTAATGTGATATATCTCATTACAACTAACCGATGCCGATGCCGCTAACTGCACCGTTGTTCCATCGTACTGTATTGCATCTCCATATGTGGAATTAGGTGATTCATTAAAAACATAATACGCCGTATTTGTTTCATCACCAACATTATTTATTGTTACAGGAATATTTCCAGGTATTACAGCTATGTTGGCACCCCCATTTGGATAACCTGCAAGAGCATGTGGGCCATTAATGCCTGGACCCCAAAGAAATAATCCGAATGCATCATTAAAGCTCGATGGGGAAAATTCCGGATACTCGTCAGATCCAAATATATAATTAAAACTGACTGTATCTCCCGATGGGACGAAGTCAAACTCTAAAACCACTCCATTGGTTACGTTGCCATTGGCTACAGCCGATAAGTGCGGGTCAGAGGCAACATTTGATGTAGCAGGTATATTATCCGTATGGCTTCCAGAATTGTTTGGCCCAATAGCTCCCGTGCCATTTCCTGTTGTTAGAAGCAACCCTGAACCAAAGGGAAATAAAGAGTTTGTATTTGAAAAATAAGTAACATTTGGAACTGGAGATTCAGCCGTTAAAGAATTCCCATTTATGGTTACATTAAAAGCATTTACCCCTTGTCCTAATAAGACATCATTAACCAACTGAGTTGGAGTCTGAGTATTGGACACAACTATTGACTGTGCTTCAAAACTGCTTACAATAGCTAAGACAAATATGCTACTTACAATAAAACCTTTCAAATCAGCAATAATTTCAAGTTAATTCATTTTCTGTCATAAAGACTATTATGAAGTCCATTAAGTTGCATGCAAAATTAAGCATTTATTAAGTACTTAAAAAAAAGCATTATTTTGGTCGCTAAATTTAGATCAATATGCACCAAACTCAAGCCTACATATCCTCAAATAAAAAGCGTTTTTTAGACGAACTTTTAGATCTATTAAGCATTCCATCTATTTCGGCAGATTCATCCTACAATGAGCACGTTGAGAAATGCGCAAAAAAACTTTCAAAAAACCTAAGGAAAATCGGACTTTCTAATGTCGAGATTTATTCAACTGCAGGACACCCCATTGTTTATGGAGAAAAAATAATTGACCCTAAACTGCCAACAGTGCTCATTTATGGCCATTATGATGTTCAACCCGCAGACCCTCTAGATTTATGGGATTCTGACCCCTTTAACCCCGTTATACGAAAAACACAATTACACCCTGAGGGAGCTATTTTTGCAAGAGGGGCTTGCGACGATAAAGGACAAATGTTTATGCATGTTAAAGCTGTTGAAGCTATGATTGCATCTGAAGAGCTGAAGTGTAATGTGAAATTTATGATTGAAGGTGAAGAAGAGGTTGGAAGTGAGAACCTTGCGATTTTCGTTAAAAACCAAAAAGAACTATTAGATGCAGATATTATCCTTGTATCTGATACCGGAATGCTGGCCAATGATGTACCATCAATAACAACAGGTCTTCGCGGCCTAAGCTATGTTGAGGTTGAAGTAACGGGGCCAAACAGAGATCTTCACTCCGGACTTTATGGTGGATGTGTAGCAAATCCGATAAATATTCTATGCGACATGATTAGCCAACTTCAAAATAAAGACCTGAGCATCTCTATTCCGGGTTTTTATGATCAGGTTATCAATCTATCTATGGAAGAAAGAAATGAAATGTCTAAAGCGCCCTTTTCACATGATGCATATTGCAAGTCAATCGACATCAATGACACCCACGGAGAAAAAGATTTCTCGACAATGGAGAGGGGTTCCATTCGCCCAACTTTAGATGTTAATGGAATCTGGGGTGGTTATACAGGAGAAGGTGCAAAAACAGTGATCCCCTCAAAGGCCTATGCAAAAATATCTATGCGACTGGTTCCGAATCAAGATCCTGAGGAAATCACAAGGCTTTTCTGTGATCACTTTGTTTCCATTGCTCCTGATGGAGTCCGCGTTAGAGTCACCCCTCATCACGGGGGAGAGCCCGCAGTCACCCCGGTGGATTCAACAGGTTATCAGGCAGCTAGTTATGCCTATGAAAAGTCTTTTGGGAAAAAACCTATTCCAGTTAGAAGTGGCGGAAGTATTCCCATTATAGCAATGTTCGAAAAAGAACTAGGTCTGAAGACGGTTCTCATGGGATTTGGTCTGGATAGTGATGCCATACATTCACCCAACGAACATTATGGTCTCTTTAATTTTTACAAAGGCATTGAAACTATTCCTTATTTTTTCGAATCATTTTCACAACTATCAAAATAATATGAAAACATTTTTATTTGGTTTCAGTCTCTTTTTTTTGTCCGCCTGCGCCACCATTCAGCAACCGGAAATCGTTTCTTTTAATGGGGTTTCTGATTTCAAAATGTCTTCGGGTAAAATTCTCTTTACGGTTTCTGCTGATGTGAAGAACCCAAATGGACATAGGTTTAAGCTATTTCCTTCTCAATTAGATGTCATAATTGATGGTAAAAAACTAGGGCAATTGAGTAATCCAGACAAACACATTTTGAAAAGAAAGGAAACAAGCAGTGTGTCTGTACCACTTGTTGCCGAAATTGAGAAAGGATCATTACTGCGGTTAACAACTCTTGCTTTAAAAGACTCGGTTGAAATTCAGTTTTTTGGTGACATTACGGCAGGATTCAGTATCTTTAAAAAGAAGGTTCCATTTGAAGAATCATTTAAAACTTCAACGCGCTTTTTAAAATTGAACAACTGATGCTATCGGCAGATATTGAAAAAAAACTTTTCTTACTTGATGCGTATGCACTAATTTATAGGGCCTACTTTGCATTCTCAAAAAACCCAAGGATCAATTCAAGAGGAGAAAACACCTCTGCTGCATTTGGTTTTACGAACGTCCTTATAGACATCATAAAAAATGAGAAGCCCTCTCATATTGCTGTTGTTTTTGACCCTCCAGGGGGCTCTGTTCAGCGACAAGAGGATTACACTGAATATAAGGCTAATCGAGAGGAAATGCCTGAAGACATACGCTCTATGATAGCGCCAATAAAAGAGCTAATAAGGGCGTTTAACATTGAAGTTTTGGAAGTTGCTGGCTTTGAAGCAGACGATGTTATTGGGTCGCTATCTAAGTATGCAGAAAAAAATGGCTTTACAACCTATA
Source organism: uncultured Flavobacteriales bacterium (assembly GCA_913031405.1). GTDB lineage: Bacteria > Bacteroidota > Bacteroidia > Flavobacteriales_D > Crocinitomicaceae > UBA952. The sequence continues at coordinate 4,548 of CAJWCX010000001.1, forward strand.
TGATGACCCCCGACAAGGATTATGCGCAGCTTGTAAGTGCAAATACATTTATTTATAAGCCAGGAAGAGGCGGTGCGCCTGCTCAAGTCTTGGGGGTAAAGGAGGTTTGTGAAAAGTTCGAGGTTTCTGACCCCATACAGGTCATTGATATATTAGGTCTTTGGGGTGATTCATCAGACAACATTCCCGGAATTCCCGGAATCGGTGAAAAAACATCTAAATTACTTGTTTCAAAGTACGGATCTGTTGAGGGTTTGATTGCCAACGTCGAAGAACTGAAGGGGAAGCAGAAAGAAAACGTTATTAACTTTCAAGAGCAGGGATTGCTTTCCAAAAAGTTGGCAACCATCATAACAGACATTGAACTCGAATTTGACGAGCAAAAACTTTTGCTAAAAGAATTAGATCGAAAAAAAATCAAAGACATCTTTACGGAGTTGGAATTTAGAAACCTTTCAAAACGTGTTTTGGGTGAAGAACTTGTTGTTAAAACAGGGTCTAATAATGTGGTCGAAACCAAGAAAGAAAACTCCAAGGAAAAAGAAACAGTGCAACTGGACTTATTTGGTGCTCAAAGCATGATCGAAGACAGAGATGTTGAGGAGACAGCAAGTTTAAAAACCATTGTTACAGAAAAAGCAAAGTATCATTTGGTCAACGATGAGGAACAGCTCAAAGAATTAATCCAATTGCTAAACAGGCAAAAAGAAGTTTGCTTTGATACGGAAACCTCCTCGCTTGAGGCAAGAAAAGCGGAACTTGTCGGGATATCCTTCTCCTTTAAACCAAAAGAGGCTTATTACGTACCCATTTTTGAAAGCAAAACATTAGAAGAAAATAGAATTCAAAGGTTTAAAGACTTTTTTTTAAACACTTCTATTCTCAAAATTGGGCACAACCTTAAGTACGATATTAAGGTGCTCAATCGCTATGGATTATCCCTCTCTCAGAATTGTTTTGATACCATGATTGCTCATTATCTCATTAATCCAGAGGCAAGACAGAGCATGGACTTTTTAGCGGGTTTCTACCTGAATTACAAAACAATATCCATTGAGGACTTGATTGGAAAAAAAGGCAAAAATCAAAAAAGCATGAAAGACCTTTCACCTGAAATGGTTTGTGACTATGCTTGCGAGGATGCTGATATTACATTTCAACTTAAACAACATTTTGAAGAAGAAATCAACAAGCCCCATTTAAAAAGCCTGTTTTATGATGTGGAAATGCCCCTTATGTTTGTCCTGAAAAACATGGAAAATGAAGGAATTTCACTTGATAAATCGGCATTAAATACATTTGGAAAAGAGGTTGAAAAAGACCTCATTCGATTGAGCGATGAAATAACAAAATTGGCTGGGGTGCCTTTCAATATTGACTCCCCCCGACAGCTTGGAGAGATTCTTTTCGACCGGTTAAAAATTGCCTCGAAAGCAAAAAAAACAAAATCCGGTCAATATGCAACATCCGAAGACGTTTTAGTTAAGTATCGGAAGCAACATCCCATTGTTGAAAATATTTTAGAATATCGCCAACTCAAAAAACTCAAGAGTACTTATATCGACCCACTGCCAGAATTATGTGATGAAACAGATGGAAGAATTCACTCACATTTCATGCAAACCGTTACTGCTACTGGCCGGCTAAGCTCAAACAACCCGAATCTTCAAAATATCCCTATTCGTTCTGAAAAAGGAAAAGAGATTCGAAAGGCCTTTGTTCCAAGAGATAAGAACCACCTTTTGATGGCTGCCGATTACTCTCAAATTGAGCTTAGAATAATTGCTGCCCTGAGTGATGACCAAGCGATGATAAATGCGTTTTCAAAAGGAATAGACATTCATGCGGCAACGGCTTCAAAAGTCTTTGATACCAGCGTCTCTGAGGTTTCGAGAGAGCAAAGATCACAGGCCAAGGCGGTCAATTTTGGGATCATTTATGGACAATCTGCATTTGGCCTTTCTCAAACCCTTGGAATACCGAGAAAAGAAGCAAAAGCGATTATTGATAGCTATTTTGAGCAATACCCTACCATTAAAAAATACATGGAGAATGTGGTTGCACAGTCTCGTGATAAAGGTTATGTGGAAACATTACTCAAAAGAAGACGCTATCTACCAGATATAAATAGTACCAATGCCATTGTTCGCGGATACGCGGAAAGAAATGCAATTAACGCACCAATTCAAGGATCTGCTGCCGACATTATCAAGCTGGCTATGATCAATGTCCAAAAAGCAATTGAATCAAAAGGTCTCAAATCTAAAATGATTCTTCAGGTACATGACGAATTGGTATTTGATGTCCTTAAAGAGGAACAATCGGAACTTGAGTTTATTGTCAAGGAAAACATGGAGGGCGCTATAGACTTATCGGTTCCTTTGGATATAGAATACAAAGTAGCCGAAAATTGGCTAGAGGCACATTAAGAATATGTTAATCAACCTTAAATATACCAACTGACCTCACGAATAGTTGTATCTTTGTGTTTCAATTTTTTAAAAAATGGACATTTGGATTAAGGCGGCACAGCTATTTTTATCTCTCGCTATTCTTGTTACCCTTCACGAACTAGGGCACTTTATTCCTGCTAAGTTATTTAAAACCAGGATTGAAAAGTTTTATCTTTTTTTTAACCCTTGGTTTTCGCTCTTTCGCTACAAACGAGTAAATGGGAAAAAGAAATATGTTTGGATTACGAAAGAATCCCCTGAAGATTGGAAAGAAGACGAGAAAACAACCGAGTGGGGTCTTGGCTGGCTTCCTTTAGGTGGTTATGTGAAAATAGCAGGAATGATAGACGAATCCATGGACAAAGAGCAGATGGAAAAACCGCCTGAGCCTTGGGAGTTCAGATCAAAGCCTGCTTGGCAAAGACTCATTATTATGATTGGCGGAGTTACTGTCAATCTGATTTTAGGTTTCTTTATTTACACCATGGTTCTATTTACTTGGGGACAGGTTCAAATTGATACCGAAAAAATGACTCATGGCGCAAGTATACACCCTTATCTTGGCGATAAGTACGGGCTGTATTCCGGCGATGTTATTCTAAAGGTGGACGGGGAAGAAGCTCCCCATTTAGATGAGTTGAATAAAATCATTATGCTCCGAGATATTTCTAATATCACCGTGAGGCATGAAGATGGGAAAATTGAAACCGTAAACCTGCCTAAAGATATTGGCTCAGAACTCTTCCGAGCCGGAGCATTTCCTGCATTCGGGATGAGAATGAAAAATGCATCCGTTCAAAGTGTTGGGTCTGGATCGGGGGCGGAGAAAGCAGGCATCTTACCTGAAGACGTCCTTTACTCTGTAAACCAAAAAGACGTGACTTATTTTGATCAAATTCAATCCTTACTATACAGCAATAAAGGAGACTCTGTTGACCTGTGTGTTCTAAGAAAGGTAGGCGGTGCGAATTTAGATACCGTGACTCTTCGTTCGGCTGTTGATAAGGATGGTAAAATTGGTTTTGGAGTAGGAATGGGATCCATTGAAGATTCCTCAGCGGTGACAACAATAAAATATGGTTTTTTAGAAAGCATTGTTAAGGGCACTCAGTATGGGATGAACACCTTATCCGATTATGTCGCTCAATTCAAATTTATTTTTACTAAAAAAGGGGCTGGTTCAATTGGCGGTTTTGCTGCAATTGGAAATATGTTTCCGCCTGTGTGGGATTGGCAAGCATTTTGGTTAAACACAGCATTGTTATCTATTATTTTGGCCTTTATGAATATTTTACCCATTCCCGCTTTAGATGGTGGTCATGTCGTATTTTTAGTTTATGAAATGGTCACTGGTAAAGAGGCTCCGCAGCGTGTTTTAGAGATTGCTCAATACGTGGGGATTTTCCTTTTGTTGGGACTCATGATTTATGCGAATGGAAACGATTTAATTCGTTGGATTAATGGTGCTTTTTAAATCAAATCATTTTTTGTTTCTTTACAAAAATTTGCACAATGAATACTAGAAATAACAAACCTATCTTTTTGTTCTCGATGATTTCTGCGGGATTTATCCTTTTTTCTTGTGGAGCGCCAGGGGCTTGTGAATGCAAGAAAAACGCTGGCCTAGGCAGCAAAGCTGATTCAACTACGACCAATGAATGTAAGGATGCTTTTGAGGCCCTTTCTAGAGAAGAAAAAAACGAGTATAAAGAAGAGTATACAGCTTGTAAATAAGCAATCATAAACAATTCTTTTTTCTTTTCCTATCACATTTTGTGACTGTCTAATAACTTGGTTATCTTTAGACGTTTTCAATTAATTATTCATGATGAATCAATACCAAAATTACATTCAAGGTAAATGGGTCAGTGGCGATGGCTCTGAAACGAAGCTATATAATGCGATTAACGGAGACCTTCTGGGCGAAGTGTCCAGCAAAGGAATTGATTATAAATCTGTGCTTGAGTATGGGAGGTCTATTGGAGGACCCGCTTTGAGAAAAATGACCTTTCAAGAGCGGGGTCGAATGCTAAAAGCATTGGCTTTTTTCTTACTTGAAAAAAAAGAACGTTACTATGGAGTTAGCGCTTGGACGGGTGCCACGAAAACAGATTCGTGGATCGATATAGAAGGGGGTATTGGCAACCTATTCGCCAATGCGTCCTTAAGAAAACAATTTCCAGACCTTCCATATTATGTTGATGGTGTGGCCGCACCCCTCTCAAAAGGAGGAAGCTTTATAGGTCATCACATTATGGTTCCAAAAGAAGGGGTCGCAATTCACATCAATGCCTTTAATTTCCCGATATGGGGTATGCTAGAAAAAATTGCTGTCAACCTAATGGCAGGTGTTCCGGCCATTGTTAAACCATCTGAGTTCACCTGCTATTTGACCGAAGTGATGGTTCGTGACATTATTGAATCGAAAATACTTCCTGAAGGGTCCTTACAGCTTGTGTGCGGATTAGGACGCGGTATTATTGATCATGTGGATAGCAGAGATACAGTGACTTTTACGGGCAGTGCCAATACGGGTAAGGTTCTTAAGGGACTGCCTCAAATCACAGAAAACAGTGTGGCCTTCAATCTTGAAGCGGATTCATTGAATGCGAGCATTCTTGGAAAGCATGCTGCACCTGGAACAGCAGAATACGACCTGTTTATTAAAGAGTGTGTTAAAGAAATTACGATTAAAGCAGGTCAAAAATGTACCGCGGTAAGAAGAATTATTGTTCCGGAAAACCTCATCGATGAGGTGGAGTCATCAATTGCTCAAAGACTCGATAAAACAACTATTGGAGACCCCGCTAAAGAAGGAGTCAGAATGGGTGCTTTAGCTACTAAAATTCAAGTCGATCGTGTCAGGGAAAATGTAGATCTTCTCGCAAAGAGTCAAAAAATAGTATTTGGCGATCTTGATGGATTTGAAGTGATCGGTGCAGAAAAGAAACTTGGTGCTTTTTTCTCACCTGTGCTTTTTAGAAACAATGACCCTTTCAAGAAAACAGACTGTCATGATATTGAGGCTTTTGGTCCCGTTTCAACAATCATGCCTTACAAAGAAATTGAAGATGCCGTTGAATTGGCTAAAATGGGTAAGGGTTCCCTGGTTTCCTCTATAGTGACTCCCGATAATAAAGAGGCACGAGAATATGTGGTTGGCGCCGCAAGCATGCACGGACGGATTTTGGTCCTTAACAAAGACTGCGCAAAGGAAAGTACAGGACATGGTTCTCCTATGCCTCTTCTTACACATGGGGGACCAGGACGCGCTGGTGGAGGAGAAGAAATGGGTGGAAAAAGAGGTGTTTTACATTACCTTCAAAGAACGGCGATTCAAGGGCATCCAACAACCATTACTGAAATTACGCAACAGTTTCAAGTTGGAGCAGAAACTCCGGAAGCAAATCCACACGTATTTAGAAAACACTTCGAGGAATTAGTCGTCGGAGAAACTGTTTTTACCCATAAACACACTGTCACAGATGCAGACATTGTGAATTTTGCAAACGTATCTGGCGACAACTTCTATGCGCACATGGACGCCACATCTTTGGATGGGACAATATTTGAAAAACGAGTAGCACATGGCTATTTTATTTTATCCAAAGCAGCGGGATTATTTGTAGATCCTAAAAAAGGACCTGTTCTTTTAAATTATGGGCTGGATGAAGCTCGATTCATCAAGCCGGTTTATCCCGGGACAACTATCGGAGTTCGATTTACCGTAAAAGAAAAGCTCGACCAAGAAAAACGAAGTGATGATGATATTGCAAAGGGAATTGTTCGATTCTTAGTAGATGTCTATGACGAAACTGGGGAAACTGTTGCGCTTGCAACGATTCTAACAATGGTTCGAAAGCTAGATCAAAGTCAATGAATCGTAAAAGACATTTCGGGCTACATCAGCTAAGTAAATGTTAAAGATAAATCTTGGTGAAGTATATTTATGAGCTATCGGGATTAGCTCTATGTTGTTAATGAATGGCGAAAAAACCAAGACCACAAAAATGCCAAGTCAAAAGGGAAACAATGGTACTCGGCTTATCACAACATGCTCGTCAAAATCGATTACTCTTCTGAGCATAATAGTGATGTTATATAGTCTTGAATAGAAGAACCCTTCAAGTTGATTCGTGATTAATTTACCTTGAAATAGGTATTGTGATTGAGCAAAGTTCTGTTTTGATTTGCAAAGCCAAAGTTCGTTTTAAAAATGATCAATACAGAACAAAGTCCATATCATATTGTCAAAGAGTGTGCTTCGACCAGACACGTATTTCAACGTTATGGTTTGTCATCAAAAAACAATACCCCTCTTGCTAAAATTGATAAATCCAGTTTTAGCGACTATGACTTTTTCATTGACCTTTTGGAAACCTATGAAAATATTGATGAAAACTTTGTTAATATTTTTGAGCATTATCCGTTACCTATTTTAACAGACTATCTGAAACGTTCTCACGACTATTATCTTACCGTTAGACTTCCCCATATTGAAAAAATGATTGTTGAACAAATCAAACAACATGAGGAACCACATCCCATTCTTGTGGTTTTAAAAGAATTCTTCAAAATGTATCGGGCAGATCTGGAAGAACATTTTAAAGAGGAGGAAGAGTCTGTATTTCCATTGGCCAATCATTTATTCAAGCTACAAGAAAACCCTCTAGAACAAAACAGTTTGCATTGGATTGCTAAAAACAAAAAAGGAGCTCTTGATTTTATTGAAAACCACAAAAACGAAACTTCAGATTTAAAAGAAATAAATTCCGCCTTTTTGGGTTATAATGTTCAAGATAAATCATTTACCGGACACGAGCTCATCCTAAAAGAGTTCAATGATTTTCAAAAGGACTTAAAGATTCATGCAAGTATTGAAGATTTCGTTTTCGGTAAAAAAGTTCACGAGCTACTTCACACCTACCAAAGTCGTTTAAACTAACATACTTTTAGTTTTCAATACAAAAAGTTATTATACGGGTATCTTACTTTAAAAATTTCCTTAACCTCTTCATATAGGACTTCTCGCAGTTCCTCCATATTCTCTTTTTTCTGGGCTGAAATAAAGATGGCTTTTTTTGAACCTAATTTTGACATCCATGAGTCCTTCAATAAATCCAGTGAACTTATACCACCTGGATCCTCGAGTTCATTTTCGGGTGGCTTATAGGCGTCTATTTTATTAAAAACAACTAGTGTTGGTTTTTCTGACTTATCAATTTCTGCGAGCGTTTCGTTTACAACCCTAAAATGATCTTCAAAATTAGGATGAGAAATATCAAGAACATGAATTAAAATATCCGCTTCTCTCACCTCATCGAGAGTCGACTTAAATGATTCCATAAGCTGTTTGGGAAGCTTTCTTATAAATCCAACCGTATCAGTTAGTAACATGGGCAGATTTCCCAAAACAACTTTCCTAACAGTCGTGTCAAGGGTGGCGAATAACTTGTTTTCTGCAAAGACCTTGGACTTCGATAGAACATTCATCAAGGTACTTTTTCCCACATTCGTATAACCCACAAGTGCGACTCGGACAAGTTGCCCCCTATTTCCACGTTGGGTATTCATCTGCTTATCAATGTCCTTCAGCCTTCCTTTCATTAAAGAAATCCTTTGTCCAATAATCCGCCGGTCTGTTTCAATTTGAGACTCTCCCGGACCCCTCATGCCTATACCTCCTTTTTGTCTTTCGAGGTGGGTCCAAAGTCCTGTCAAACGCGGTAACATGTATTGTAATTGAGCCAATTCAACTTGTGTTTTTGCATGAAAAGTCATTGCTCTACTCGCAAAAATGTCTAGAATCAAAATGGTTCTATCTAAAATTTTACAGCACAATTCACGTTCAATATTTCGAAGCTGCGATGGGGAAAGCTCATCGTCAAAAATAACCAGTTCAATATGATTTTCGATAATATACTCCTTAATCTCAACCAATTTACCTGAACCCACATATGTTTTTGGATTAGGAACCGGAAGCTTTTGGAGCACCTGTTTTTTAGTATCAGCTCCGGCTGTATGAGCTAAAAACTCAAGCTCATTGAGGTGTTCAAAGGCCTCTTCTTCTGAGATATTAGAATGTGCGACTCCCACAATGATGCAAGCCTCATTTTGTTTCTCTATTTTTAGTTTTGCTTTGGCCATTTACTTTTTTAAATCCATTTAACTATTAAAATCAGTCAAGCATGCTTGATGATTTAATATTGTCAAAACAGCCCGCATTTGAAAATCAAGTCAGCACAAAACCATGTTTAGGCATCTGACTTTTCTCTTTCTTTTCTAGCGTCTATAAAACTTTTGATAAAATAAACCATAGACAAGGCGGAGGCGACAATCATTACCGAAACCCTAATAGTCGCTTCTGTATCAGATCGGTCAATGGCTCCTTTTAATGGCTTAAATAGGGCAACAAGTACCACTAGCGTCAACAAAACGGCAACATGGGCAATAACCTTATTTTGTGTTTTTACACCTTGATAACAGAGCAATAATACTACGCCAAAAAATAAAGGAATTAAGGCAGTAAAAGATCGGGTATCTGAGCCAAAGTAACCCCAAGCACTCATTGCAATGAGTATAACCGAATTTACTAGAGAGATTGTATGTGCTTTCATATGTGTTGTTTTAATTCAAATCTATAAAGATGATTTCAATAATAATGATTTCATCTCTGGATTTTTAGTCGTTTAATTTTAATACCGCCAGAAATGCCTCTTGAGGAACCTCTACTTTCCCAACCTGGCGCATCCTCTTCTTTCCTGCCTTTTGCTTTTCTAATAATTTTCTTTTTCGAGTAATGTCTCCACCATAACATTTCGCCGTAACATCTTTTCTCAAAGCCTTTATAGTCTCCCTAGCGATTATCTTAGCGCCTATTGCTGCTTGAACAGGTATTTCGAATTGTTGCCTCGGGATTAGCTCTTTTAACTTTAAACAGATTTTCTTTCCTAGGTCAAAAGCATTGCTTCTATGAACTAGTGCAGAAAGTGCATCAACCTGCTCACCATTTAGTAACAGGTCCATTTTTATCAAGTCCGAAGTGCGGTATCCTATCGGGTGATAATCAAATGAGGCATACCCTCTTGATACAGATTTTAATCGATCATAAAAGTCAAAAACAATCTCAGCCAAGGGCATTTCAAAACTTATTTCAACACGATCCTGTGTTAGGTAGACTTGGTTTTTTAACTCTCCTCTTTTTTCGATACACAAGGTCATAATAGCCCCTACATATTCGCTTTTCGTGATGACCTGAGCTTTGATGTAGGGCTCCTCTATTCTTTCCATACTTCCTGGGTCAGGTAATTCAGAGGGATTATTTACGATAATAAGTTCATCGGGGTTTTTCTTTAGATAAGACTTATAAGACACGTTGGGTACCGTAGTAATTACCGTCATATTAAACTCGCGCTCTAATCGCTCTTGGATGATCTCCATGTGGAGCATTCCTAGAAAACCACATCGAAAACCAAAACCAAGTGCTGCAGAAGACTCCGGCTCGAAAACCAATGAGGAATCGTTCAACTGGAGTTTTTCCATAGAATAACGCAATTCTTCATAGTCTTCGGTATCAACAGGATAAATCCCAGCAAAAACCATGGGCTTAACATCCTCAAAACCCTTTATTGCTTCCTGGCAAGGGGCTTCAGTAGATGTGATAGTGTCTCCTACCTTTACTTCATTGGCTTGTTTTATTCCTGAGATAATGTAGCCCACATCCCCCGTTCTCAATTCTTTTTGTGGGACTAAACCCATTTTTAAAATACCAATTTCATCGGCGTTATAATCTCTCTTTGTGTTGTAAAATCTAATTCGCTGGCCCTTTTTGATGATACCATTCTTAACTCTGAAATAAGCAATAATTCCTCTAAACGGATTAAATACTGAGTCAAAAATCATCGCTTGAAGTGGTTCTTGATCGCTTCCTTTTGGAGCTGGCACATTCTTAATCACAGAGTCCAATATCTCCTCGACGCCAAGTCCTGTTTTTCCTGATGCTCTGATGATTTCCTCTTCTTGACAACCAATCAATTCAACAATCTGATCAGAAACCTCTTCTGGCATGGCTCCAGGGAGATCCATTTTATTCAAGATGGGTATAATCTGCAGATCATGTTCTAATGCCAGATATAAATTTGATATTGTTTGGGCTTCAATTCCCTGAGAAGCATCTACAATCAAAAGCGCCCCTTCGCATGCGGCGATAGATCTAGAAACCTCATAAGAAAAATCAACATGACCAGGGGTATCAATTAGGTTAAGTACATATTCCTGTCCATCACGCTTATAGCTCATTTGAATGGCGTGACTCTTTATGGTGATTCCTCGCTCCCTTTCGAGTTCCATGTCATCTAGCGCTTGATTTTGCATTTCTCTTTCAGAAATGGTTCCTGTCGTTTGCAGAAGTCGATCCGCCAAGGTGCTCTTACCGTGATCAATATGGGCAATGATGCAAAAATTGCGAATGTGTTTCATGAGTTGTCAAAATTACGTTTTAAATACCAAAATGACTATTTCAAGTTGTGAAATTATTCTCTTATTATTTATACGTCTTTTTTATTAAACCTCATCAGCTGAACCTCTCTGTTCAAGGGCTTGTCCGACAAGATAAAATGCATCATTTCCTGTGACAAAAGTGGCGCCATTAAGTACCCTTTTGTTCCCAGGCCATTAAAAATATAAAGCCCGTTATGCACTGGATGTTGTCCCAAAACGGGCCTTCGGTCAAAAACCGTTGGTCTTATACCTGCCACCTGCTTGGAAACCTGATAGCTCCCAGAAAACATGCCCTCTAAAATATGGATCAGGTTCTCCATACCCTCTTTGGTAATTCGGGTATCTCTAGCTCCACGTTCAATTGTTGCCCCTACTTTAAATAAATTGGGACCAGTAGGGAGTAAAAATCCTTTATGATTCCATGTTTCCTTTTCAGTCATGTCACATGAATTGATGGTTAAAAGCTGTCCCTTGGTATGCTGTATCTCAACTCGATTAAAATATGGTATCCGGTCCTGATCTGAACCACAACAAAAAACAACTGAATCATACCGCTCATTTTTGTAGGTCAGCTCATAAGGGTTCAATTGGTTCTGATCGAAAAACTCGTATCTCAAGGATTTGCGGGATAGTAATAAGGTTTGAATTTCCTTCATAAAATAAGCGGCATCCACCCGATAAGCGTTTTTTACAATGCCCGACCCCCATTTTTTATCCGAGTTTGAATAAGGCCTTTTGAGATTTTCTGAAGGTGAAAGATAGTTCTGGTATTCAGTGGTTTTTTGTTTTTCATCCCAGTACTTTTTTTCCTGTTCGCTCGCAAAAAACCTTCTTATTTTTATCTCTTTGAAAAACTTACACTGAGTAGATCTCTCAAGATCCTGGTAAAACCTAACTGCTTCCGGTAAAAACTCATCTACCCTCCATGATTTTGTTACTCTTCTGAATACTATTGGGTTGATCATTCCAGCAGCGATTGATGAAGATTTATTCTTTTTATCATCAATAAGGCGAACTTGCTCTCCATTCTGAATCAACCTCCAGGCTAAAGAACACCCAGCTATACCACCCCCAATAATTAAATGTCGTTTCATATGTTCCTTACGAATGAAAATTAATTTGTCTGTCTTTATGAGATGGACAATATGAGCTTTAAATGTAAATCTAAAATCTGTCCCATGTTTTTACAATCGGAAAAGCTTTTTTTATGATACCTCTCCAATTCCTTTCGTAGACGACCTATTTTAACCTTTGTAGATAATTCATCATTACAAAGGCAATGTACTAATTTTTGAAAACGGTGTTGAGCCGTTTCATATCTCCTTCTAATCAGCACCCTTTCCTCCTGTCGATATTGTTCAACTGTCTCGGGTGTCATAACCTCTGAACAGAAATCCACCACCATTATGTTTTCTTTAAAAAACTGTGGTAAGTACATGTTTTTTCGTCCCTCATAACATTGCTGGTCAAAATCAATAGCTCGGACCCTATATTGTTCGTCTTCAAAATCAGGAGTAATATCCACAACGTAATTGTATGATCTCATATCTCCTAAAAGACGAACAAAGCAACGCTCATTAAACTTTACGAACTCTTTAGCGATACGCACTTTATTAAATGACGGTGTTTGGGTATATGAATCCATGAACTTATCTCCGGGAATACCGGGAATATGTTCTTCGATGAGGGTGTCTCCATCTACATAGAAGTTAATCCTATTTGGGCTTAAAATATATTCAAGTTCGAGTCCGTAAACCCTTGAGGCATCGGTTTTTTTTACATAGAAATAATCGTAGTTATCATTGAACTTGTTGACGATTCTAATTCTAAATGGCTTTGAGTTACCAAAGTGACAATAATCTATTCTATCCACATAAAGGTGCTGCATAAATGACATGTCTCCATCTGTTTTGAGTAAGGAATAAATGTATGTAAGGCCATCGTTAAATTCCTGAATAGCGTCTACACTGTATATAACTGATTCCCACAAGGTATTATTTCCATGTTTATCCATTAGAGGAAAGCCATCAGAGTATCTTAAAAGGTCCGCGTAAGATATGGGTAGTTTTTTAACTCTACCTATATCTACTAAGTATCTCTTTAGCAAGTGACTTACAGGAAAAAACGGTTTCTTTTTCGATATATCCATTCTGTTTTTCGTGGTTTTTTATACCTGCTTTTAGGCTTCAATCATGACCAACAACACCTAAAACAAAAATAGTGATTCTTATAGAACGATTGATCTCTAAAATCGTTTTGCATAACTCTTTAATGGTTGCTCCAGATGTAATTACGTCATCTACAATTCCAATAGAATTTACGTTGCTAAACTTAGGGGAAGCCAAAAAAGAATTCTTGACATTTTGGGCCCTTTCATTTTTATTTAACCTCGTTTGGCTTGAGGCGTTTATAATTTTAAAGGTAAAATCAGCAGAAAACGGTATGTTCAATTGTTTAGACAAACCTTTTGCAATTGCTTCAGACTGATTGTATCCTCTATCATATTTCTTTCTGTGATGGGATGGAACTGAAATAAGCAAATCTATAGAACCCTCTTGAATTTTATTTTTGAGTTTTTGACCAAGCCGCTTTCCTAAAAAAAACCCTGTATATTTCGAGTCCTGATATTTCAAATGATGAATCAAGACCTGCTCAACCCCTTCTTTGGTGAAAAAAAACAAACTGTACGCATCCCAAACACAGGGTAAATTAACGAGCTGTATAATTTGACTATGAACCTCTTTATCCATATGCGACGTCCATTTTATTCTAGATGCACAACCGAAACAAAGAAGCTTGAACTTATCACTTATTTCTAGTCCACAACTTACACACTGGATAGGAAAAACAAGAGTGAACGCAGACAACAGAAATTCCTTAAGTACCTTTCGACTATTCCAAGTTCTTTTGTTCGGGAAACCACTTCTTTTCATGTCCGTGCTTTAAAAAATCCAACATCCCAAAAAAAATATTAATGATGATTTTTCAATTTTTGACTGATTAATATTCAAAAAATATCAATACGAATCGGGAAAAGAATAGATTAAAGTTTTACATCATCAAGATAAAACGATGTGGATATCTTTCAATTACATGTTAATAATCGCTGAAATGACTATGTATGAATGACTTGCAAAATGACCTGTTAATAACCCAATTGCATTGTTCATTTCTTTAGTTTGAAAAGGGTATATTTTTGACAACTTTTGTATTGCCTCGGTAAACGAAGACAGCAATGAAGTTTGACAATAACTTTTGCCCGAAAATCTGAGGAAGCAAGACTCACCTAGAGAACATTATTATCAGGAACACCAATCACCTTTCCCTGAATAATTTGTTTGACTAACAAAAAAATTGAGATGTACGTAGTTAAGAGAGATGGAAGAAAAGAACCAGTGAAATTTGATAAAATCACTGCAAGAATAGTAAAAATGTGTTATGGCTTAGACCCTCTGGTTTCTCCCGAAACTGTTGCGATGAAGGTTATTGAGGGTATCTATGACGGTGTAACCACATCTGGTCTAGATAACCTTGCCGCCGAAGTAGCTGCGGCAAAAACAATTGATCATCCAGATTACGCATTATTGGCCTCACGAATTATCATTTCCAATTTGCATAAAGAAACAAAAAAAACGTTTTCCGATGTGATGCAGGATCTATACAACTATATAGACCCTAAAACAGGAGAAAACGCATCTCTTTTGTCTGAAGATGTTTACAATATCATCATGCAAAATAAGGAGGTTTTTGATTCAAGCATCATGTATGATCGTGACTTCCGATATGATTACTTCGGTTTTAAAGCTCTTACGCAATCCTATTTGATGAAGTTAGAAGGAAAAATAGCTGAAAGGCCTCAACAAATGTTAATGCGTGTATCCATAGGAATACATAAAAACAACGTAGACGAGGCGATAAAGACCTACAACTTAATGTCTGAAGGATGGTTTACTCATGCAACGCCCACATTATTTAACTCTGGAACACCTCGGCCTCAAATGTCATCTTGCTATGCTTTAACAACGAAAGAAGATAGTGTCGCTGGTATTTATGACACACTTAAGTCTTGTGCTCAAATCTCTCAATCGGCGGGTGGTATTGGACTTGCAATACACGACATTCGCGCAACGGGTTCATATATTAAAGGCGCTAATCGCTTTTCTGATGGGATCGTGCCTATGCTGAGGGTCTTTAATGACACGGCGCGTTATATCGATCAGGGCGCGGGAAAAAGAAAGGGTTCTTTTACTATTTATTTGGAGCCTTGGCATGCGGATGTTTTTGATTTTTTAGATCTAAAAAAGAATCATGGTAAGGAAGAACTTAGGGCTCGTGACTTATTTTTCGGACTGTGGATTCCTGATTTATTTATGAGGCGGGTAAAAGAAAATGGTGATTGGACTCTGATGTGTCCACACGAATGTCCTGGCCTATCAGAAAAACACAGTGGGGAATTTGAAAAGCTTTACATAAATTATGAAAAATCAGGAAAAGGTAGAAAAACTATAAAAGCTCAAGATCTTTGGTTTAAGATCCTTGAATCTCAAATTGAAACAGGGGCACCATACATGTTGTATAAGGATGCCGCTAATCAAAAGTCGAACCAGCAAAACCTTGGAGTTATCAAGTCATCGAACTTGTGTGCCGAGATGATTGAATATTCGGCTCCAGACGAGGTCGCCGCGTGTAATTTGGCTTCATTAGCTCTTCCAAAATACATTAACGGTGACAAGACCTTTAACCACGAGAAACTCTTTGAGGTCACCTATCAAGTCACATTAAACTTGAACAAAATTATTGATGAAAACTATTATCCTATTGAAGAGGCCAAGAGCTCAAGCTTAAAACACCGCCCCATTGGCATTGGGGTGCAGGGGCTTGCTGATGCCTTTATTCTTATGGGTCTTCCTTTTGATTCGGAGGAAGCAAGGGCATTAAATAAAGAAATTTTTGAAACCATGTACTTTGCCTCCATGACGGCTTCAAAAGACCTTGCAAAAGAAAATGGGCATTATGACTCTTATCCGGGATCCCCCGTCTCTAAGGGCTTTTTTCAATTCGACATGTGGAGCATAACACCCACGAACCGATGGGAGTGGAACCTTTTAAAAGAAGAAGTTCAAAAATATGGGATTCGAAACTCACTGCTTTTGGCCACAATGCCAACAACTTCGACAGCCCAAATTCTGGGAAATAACGAGTGTTTTGAACCATATACTTCAAACATTTATACCCGCCGGGTGCTTTCTGGTGAATTTGTTGTTGTCAATAAACACCTCCTAAAGGACCTCGTAAAAGAGAATCTTTGGGACGCGAAGATGCGACAAAAAATAATGGCCGATAACGGCTCCGTACAAAAAATAGAAGGGATTCCAGAGCGTATTAAAAACCTATATAAAACCGCTTGGGAAATCTCACAAAAATCCATCATAGAGATGGCTGCAGAACGTGGAGCTTATATTTGTCAAAGCCAGTCTTTAAATGTCTTTATGGAAAATGCAACTTTTGGAAAGCTAACCTCTATGCACTTCTATGGATGGGAAATGGGGTTGAAAACAGGAATGTACAATTTAAGGACAAAGGTGGCAACGGATGAAATTAAGTTCACAATAGACAAAGATGTTCTATCAATAAACGCAGCCAAGTCAAAAGAGGAGAATGCCTAAAAAATAGACAAGGACAATGATTGTAAAATGTATGTATAATAATCTTAAATTGTATTAATTTTACCCCTCTGTAAAATGTTTGTGAAAACAACCCTTTATACGTCATTAAAAAGACAGACCCTATTATTTTAATTCTATGAAACATATAAAATCTGCACTTATATCAGTCTACTACAAAACAGGCTTGGAGGATATTGTTAAGGAGCTTCACAAAAACAATGTCGAAATATATTCCACTGGAGGAACTCAGTCCTTTATTGAGGAGCTCGGAATTCCTGTTATTGCTGTAGAAGATCTCACAGAGTATCCCTCGATTCTTGGAGGCCGAGTCAAAACACTTCACCCTAAGGTTTTCGGGGGCATTTTAAATCGGCGATCCCTCTCTGAAGATCAAAAAACAATCAAAGACTTTTCTATACCTCAAATCGATTTAGTTATTGTAGACCTTTACCCGTTTGAAGAAGTCTGTGCATCTGGAGGAAGTCACGAAGAAATTATTGAGAAAATAGATATCGGTGGTATTTCTTTAATTAGAGCTGCTGCAAAAAACTTTAATGACGTCATTGTTCTTTCATCCATTAGTCAGTATGCCGGTTTTGTTGATTTATTAAAAATCCAAGGCGCCAAGACATCGGAAGAGCAAAGAAAAAATTATGCCGGAGAAGCCTTTCAGGTTTCGTCTCACTATGACACCGCTATTCATGATTATTTTGCTCCCGAAAAAACTGATGTTCTTAAGATAAGTAGCACTGATGTTCGGTCGCTCAGGTACGGCGAAAACCCGCACCAAAAAGGTTTCTTTTATGGGGATTTCAGGGCCATGTTTAGTCAACTACATGGAAAAGAGTTATCTTACAATAACCTTCTTGATATTGATGCGGCCATGAATTTGATTCTCGAATTTCAGGACGATTTGCCAACATTTGGTATATTAAAGCACAACAATGCCTGCGGTTTTAGTACAAGAGATACAATAAAAGAGGCATATGAAGCTGCTCTTGCAGGAGACCCCGTCAGCGCATTTGGAGGTGTTCTTGTTTCCAATAGACCTATAGATAGCTCCACTGCCAATTTAATCAATGATTTGTTCTTTGAGGTTGTTATTGCTACGGATTATGACTCCGACGGGCTGACTGTTTTGAAGTCTAAGAAAAATAGAATTATTTTAGTTTCTAAATCCCTAAAGCGATCAAAAAAGCTAGTTCGTACCGCATTAAACGGGTTTCTCGTTCAGGATCGAGATGAACAAATAGAAACTGAAGAAAACCTCGAATGTGTAACAAAAGAGTCTACAAGCGCTAATGACATTTCAGACTTGTTGTTTGCCAATAAAATATGTAAGCACACCAAGTCAAACACCATTGTTTTGGCCAAAAACAACCAACTACTTGCGAGTGGTACAGGTCAAACTTCGAGGGTTGATGCGCTCCGACAGGCGATTCATAAGGCTAAATCATTTGATTTTGATTTGAATGGAGCGGTAATGGCAAGTGATGCCTTTTTCCCTTTTCCTGATTGTGTCGAGATTGCAAATAACGAGGGTATAAAAGCCGTCATTCAGCCCGGCGGATCGATTAAAGACAATTTGTCTATTGACTATTGTGACGCGAATAAAATGAAAATGGTTTTTACTGGGATTCGTCATTTCAAACATTAACTTTATTATATTTGAACGTTGTTCATTTATAGGTAAGTATAACATCACTTCAATACAATTTTAAAATGGGGATTTTTAGTTTTTTGACGCAAGAAATAGCAATCGATCTTGGTACGGCCAACACCCTCATTATTTGGAACGATAAAGTTGTTGTTGATGAACCTTCCATTGTTGCCAAAGACATCCAATCACAAAAAATTGTTGCAATTGGTAAGAAAGCACAGCAAATGCATGGGAAAACGCACAAATTAATCGAAACAATTCGGCCTCTTAAAGACGGGGTAATTGCGGACTTTCAGAGCGCGGAGCAAATGATTCGAGGAATGATCAAAATGATCAATTCTGGTAAAAGCATATTTAACCCGACATTGAGGATGGTTATTTGCATCCCATCTGGAATTACGGAGGTTGAAAAAAGAGCCGTTCGAGATTCAGCAGAACACGCCGGGGCGAAGGAAGTATATTTGATTCACGAGCCAATGGCTGCTGCTATTGGAATTGGAATCGACGTGGAAGAACCAATGGGAAATATGATCATTGACATTGGTGGAGGAACTTCAGAAATTGCGGTCATTGCACTTGGTGGAATCGTTTGTGACAAGTCTATTAGAGTTGCTGGAGATGACTTCACTAGTGACATTGAAGACTATATGAGGAGGCAGCATAATATTTTAGTTGGTGAAAGAACCGCAGAGCAGATCAAGATCGAGGTTGGGGCAGCCCTTCCTGATCTTGAAAGCCCTCCAGATGATTTTGCCGTGAGGGGAAGAGACTTAATGACGGGTACCCCTAAAGAAATAATGGTCTCGTATACAGAAGTTGCTCATGCACTTGATAAAACCATTCAGAAAATTGAAGCGGCGATATTAAGCGCTCTTGAGATGACGCCTCCTGAGCTTTCAGCAGATATATACAGGACTGGCATTTATTTAGCTGGTGGGGGGTCCATGTTAAGGGGACTTGACGATAGGATATCGTCTAAAACCAAACTCCCAGTTCACATTGCAGAAGACCCTTTAAGAGCGGTTGCCAGGGGGACAAGCATTGCTCTAAAAAACATTGACAAGTATCAATTTCTTATCAAGGATTAATTCCTTATTATTTTCTTAATTGTTCAATTCATTTCACGGCTTGTTTCTTATCTTTGAAAATGCAGAATTTGATTGCTTTTATTCAAAAACTTAGGGTCTTCTTTGTTTTTATGGTTCTTCAAGTTATTACATTTTGGTTATATGTTTCATATATGTCGGTTCCAAAAAGTAATTTTTTCACCACGGCATCTTACATTTCTGGTGTACTTTTTGAGGTCGAGCACACCATAACTAAACACTTCAACCTAGAAGAAAACAATTTAAACCTTCAAAAAGAAAACATTCTTCTTCGAAAAAAAGTCCCTTCCTTTTTGTATAACGATAGCCCTGACTCCTTGTTCCAAAAAGACCTTTCGTATCGGCAACAATTCAGCTATATACCATCAACAATCATTAACTCCACGACTACTAAAAGAAATAATTTTTTTACCATCAATGTTGGTCAAAATCATAAAATATCGAGAGGGATGGGTGTCTTTTCGAGTAACGGAGTTGTTGGAATTATTCACAGTTCGAGTAATCACTTTAGTTTGGTAAAAAGTGTCTTAACATCAGACATCAATATTGATGTCATGATAAAAGATGTTGGTGCTTTCGGGCTGTTGAAATGGGATGGGAAAGACCCTCGTTTTGCGACGATTTATGGGATAACAAATGACATTAGCGTTCCTATTGGTTCAAGTGTAATAACCCGTGGTGGTGGTGGAATCTTTCCGAAGGGTATTTCTGTTGGGAGGGTTAAGTCTGTTAAATCCATCGAGGGAAAACCCGTCTGGCGCATTCAAATTGAGCTGTCAGAAAAATATGGGTCTCTTGAAAATGTTTATGTGTTAAGAAATGTATTTATTGAAGAGTTTTCTTCTCTTCAAAACGAAATTCAATCACAATAAGATGAGATTATTTTACGGTGTCATTTTGCGGTTTTTTCTGTTTGTTTTTCTTCAAGCGTTTATTTTCAATCAGCTCGAAATTAGTCCATATGTACATGTGATGATCTCTCCTCTTTATATCATGTTGCTTCCTTTTGATACGCCCGTAATTCGTTTGTTATTGGCTTCATTTATTTTAGGGCTTTGCATTGACTCTTTGTCAAATACCTTTGGTCTTCACGCCTCGTCACTGGTTATTTTTGCTTATCTAAGACCCCTTGTTTTTAGATGGTTTTCGCCTCGAGAAGGCTATGACTTTATCAAAACTCCGTCTATATTTGACATGGGAAATTACTGGTTCCTTATGGTTTTTGGGATCCTCTTGCTTTTACATCACCTGTGGTTCTTTACCATGGAAAGCTTTTCTTTTGATGAGCTTTTGTTAATTCTTCTAAAAACATTGCCAAGCTCAATGCTGTCTTTTATTGTATGCATTATATTACAAACGTTATTCTTAAAAAGATCAAAATAATTTGAACGTAGAAAATAGAAGATATGTTATTATTACCTTCATTCTGTTTGTTGGGCTTATGTATTTTTTTCGTTTATTCTACATGCAGGTTTTAGACGACACATGGAGTAATAGAGCACATCAAATCAGCGAAAAAAGAAGGGAAATCACTCCTCCTAGGGCTATAATATACGATCGAAACGGCGTAAAAATTGTCGGAAACAAAACGTACTTCAATCTCATGGTTGTTGAAGAGAAAATGGGAGGGGATTTTGATACTTCCGCGTTTTCAGATTTAATTGGATGGTCGGTGGAAGAGGTGCACAATCGATTCGAAGAAATTGTAAAGGGTGAGGGGAAATACTACAATAAATATTCAGGGAAAAAAGAAGCAAACTACCAAAAGAATCGATCATACCCCTTTTTAAAAGAACTTACAAAAGAAGAAATGGTTCGCATTGCTCCATATTTAGATGCTTTTCCTGGTTTTTACGAGGAAGAGACCAGCATGCGCACCTACCCATATCCAAACGGTGCAAATATATTAGGTTATTTATCCGAAGTCAACCGGCAGGAAATCGCTAAAGACCCTTTTTACAAACCAAGCTTCAATATTGGTCGTGCAGGCATAGAAAAGTTTTATGAAAAACAACTTCGTGGATCGAAGGGAGTTCACTATATCGTTCGGTCAGCAATGAATAACGAGGTTAAAAAATATGAGGGGGGCAGGTATGACACCATGGCATTACAAGCCAATCCAATATACCTAGGTCTTGATATTGAGCTACAGGCATACGGGGAAAGACTGATGAAAAATAAAAAGGGGTGTATTGTTGCTCTAGAGCCAAAATCAGGAGAGATTTTATCTATGGTTTCTGCACCGTCATATGACCCCAATATTCTTGTGGGTCGCAAAAATATAAGCACCCACTATCCTCGGCTCCTTAATGACCCGGACAAGCCCCTCTACCCTCGTCCTACGCAGGCAGAGTATGTTCCTGGCTCAATTTTTAAACTAATTCAGTCCTTAATAGGCTTGCAGGAAAAAGTGATCACAAAAAACACAAGCTTTCCGTGTAACCAAAGCCTTGTTGGCTGTCACAATCACGCCGCCCCCAATTCCATAGCAAAAGCAATAAAATTTTCTTGTAACCCTTATTATTACTATGCTGTTAAAAAAATCATTGAACAAAAAAAATTAGATAACCGATACGAAGATGCAGAATCTGGTTTGAATCGCTGGAACGATTATATGCAAAGCTTTGGACTTGGTAAAAAGTTAAACAGTGATATATATGGATTAAAACCAGGGCTGATTCCAAACTCGAGTTATTATGACAAGTGGTATGGTCAACATCGTTGGGCTTTCTCTACAATAAGATCTATAGCCATTGGACAAGGAGAGGTAAAATTGACTCCTTTGCACATGGCAAATCTTGCGGCAATCATAGCCAACAAAGGCTGGTATTATGACCCACACTTTTTAAGGTCTCCTTTAAGCGGATTTCCCCTGAAAATAACAAGAAACAAAACAATGGTAAACCCAGAATACTTTGACCCAGTAATAGATGGAATGTGGCGCGTTGTAAACGAAACTGGAGGTACTGGTGTTCGGGCTAAAATCAACGGGATTAATGTGTGTGGAAAAACAGGAACGGTAGAAAATTACAAGGGCGGAGTTAAACAAAAGAATCACTCCGTTTTTATTGCTTTTGCTCCGATGGAGAACCCAAAAATAGCTATTGCAGTTTTTATTGAAAATGCTGGTTTTGGAGGGACCTGGGCTGCGCCTATAGCTGGCCTAATGATGGAAAAATATTTAAATAAATCAATCTCCAATCCCGAAGAAGAGAAACGTGTTCTTGATGCAAAATTGAACAATAAATAAAATGAGAAAAACAAAGTCCCTTACGAATAATTTGGACTGGCCTTTATTGATTGGCTTTCTTACATTGATCTGTTTTGGCTTAATGACTATTTATTCCGTGGCCTTCAATGATGAAAGCCCAAGTATTTTTAGCTTTTCTGAGAAATACGGAAAACAGATTATGTGGATTTGTTTGTCGCTTTTTCTTGGGGTAATCGTTTTTCTAATCGATTCTGATATTTACAAGAAATTTGCCCTTCCTGTTTATTTTGTAACACTTGGATTGTTGGTTCTTGTATTATTTATGCCGCCAATTAATGGTGCCAGAGCTTGGTTAGGTATTGGAAGCATGGGAATACAACCCGCAGAATTTGCAAAAACCTCAACGGCATTATTGCTGGCAAGGTATATAGGAGGCTTAAATCTTAAACAATTAAACTCAAAAAAAGTATTCATAGCGCTTATCATTATTGTTATACCCATGGCTTTGATTCTGCTTCAACCAGACGCGGGAACATTTATTGTCTTTACCGCCTTTTTTTTCGTTTTGTACCGTGAAGGCTTAACGTTTGACCCTTTTATTTTAAATTTCATCAATTTAATACCAAAAGTGAAATATAAAAGTACCTGGATTGGAAGCCATTTTATTCCGATACTATTTGTTTTGGTTTTTTTGTCTCTACTCACCCTTTTGCTGGGACATAAAAATATCGGCATTATTCCCGGGGTGCCTTTATACGGTTCTCTTGGAATCATTGTGAGTCTTCTGCTGATATCTATCGCTGGAATTTTATTTGTACAAAAGTTCGGAACAAAACGAGAACTTAAAAAAGTTCGTTTAATCATTATCTTGTCTTTTATCGTTGCCAGCTTTACCTCCTTTATTGTGGAATATTCTTTTGTTCAAATAGCAGATCATCAAAAAGACAGAATAGAACTTTTTCTCGGGCTAAAAGAAGACCCAAACGGCAAAGACTATAATCGAAATCGTGCAATGGCGGCGGTGGGCTCCGGAGGGTTTATTGGCAAAGGGTACAAAAATGCATCCGTTTCTAGTGTAAAAACTAATCATGTTCCGGAAAGTGAAACCGATTTTATATTTTGTCCTTATGCTGAAGAGTGGGGGTTTTTAGGGTCGATAGTACTATTGTTTCTATACCTTTTTGTAATTATACGAATTCTTATTATTGCTGAGCGACAACGCTCTTCTTTCAATCGAATATATGCTTATTCTGTGGGCATGTTTTTCTTTTATCATTTTGCTATTAACATAGGAATGAACATCGGTTTTGCACCTGTAATAGGTATCCCGTTACCATTCTTTAGTTATGGCGGATCTTCGATGATGTCTTTTTCGATAATGGTTTTTATCTTGTTAAAATTAGATAGCCAAAGAAGACACGTACTGAGATAAATTGTAATTTTAACTTATGGCAGAAAATAAAGCTTCTATATCTAAAAAGGAAAAAGCCATTTTAACCTTCGTTTTTTGGTTTGGAATGCTTCTTCCTATGATGTTGGTTTTCTCCATCTATTTGATGCAGTCCGAGGACGACCTCCCCCCTGTTTCTATGCTGGATAATCCTCCAGAATTATTAGCTTCAGAGGTAATCGCCAAGACTGAAACAGGGCAAGACACTATTATAGGACACTATTGGAAGATTAATCGCTCAAGTGTAAAGTATCGAGAAATTTCACCTTATGTCATCGATGCATTGATATCTACGGAAGATGAGCGCTTTTATGAACATTCGGGTATTGATTTTAGAGCTTTGGTTCGTGCTGCCTCTTCTGGTGGAAAATCTGGCGGGGCTTCTACAATAACACAACAATTGGCCAAACAGCTTTTTACACTTCAAAAGCGTGCAAAAGAGAGAGAAAATGGTTCAAAGGAATCAGTTAGAATTAGCACTTTCAGTAGAATTCATGAAAAAGCACAAGAACACATTATTGCTACTCGACTTGAACAGCGATATACAAAAGAAGAAATTATTACCATGTATTTAAATCAATTTGATTTCTTATACAATGCTGTAGGAATAGAAAGTGCCGCAAAGGTTTATTTTAACAAATCAGCCATTGAACTCTCAAAAAATGAAGCTGCGATTCTTGTTGGTATGTGTAAAAACCCTAGTCTTTACAACCCTTTTTCATACAAAAACAAGAATTATGCGACTAAAATCGCCCTAAAAAGGAATATTGCTGTTTCTAATGTTTCACTGAAGGAAATTCGAGAGGCAAAAGCAAAGGATTCTAGCCGTTCTATTGAGCGAAGAAACCAAGTTTTGTATCAATGGCTAAGAAATAGTGAAAACAACAATGTGTCAATCAAAAATAAACTGACCAGAAAAGAATACGAAAAACTATGTAAAGAACCCATAATTGTGGATTACCACTCCGTGGACCATAAAGAAGGAATGGCTCCTTATTTTCGAATTGAATTGAAAAAAGAGGTTCAAGGCCTTCTTAAAAGAAAAAACAACAGTGGGAAATACATCCATGCCAAAAGGGATGGTACGCCATATGACATCTACGAAGACGGGCTAAAAATATACACGACCATCAATACATCTCTTCAACAAAAAGCTGAGGATGCTTTAGTACAGCATCTTAGTGGATCTGACCCGAGCGGTATAAATAAGAGGGTGAAATCATGGCAAGAACGTTTTGATAAAACCATTAGATACAAAAAGAAAAAATACCCCTTTTTGAAAAGCACCCCTGATAAAACAATAAAAAATCACCTGCGGAAAAGGGTAAGGGGAAGCAGGAGATACTCAAGTCTTAAACGGGCGGGTGTTGCTGAGTCAGAAATTCTCAAAATTTTTGACAGTCCAAAAGAAATGCGTGTTTTTACTTGGAGAGGAGAAGTAGACACCGTAATGACCCCAAATGACTCTATTGTTCACATGCTTTCTTTTCTGCAAAGCGGATTAATTTCTTTAGAACCTAAAACAGGGTTTGTCCGGGCCTGGGTAGGTGGGATTAATTTCAAATACTTTGAGGACGATCAGGTGAGAAAAGTGAAACGTCAAGTGGGTTCAACCATTAAACCCTTTATTTATGCCACTGCTCTCGAGCTAGGAAGTGTAAAACCTTGCACGAAATTTACAAAAGAGGACTGTCAGGTCATTGAAGTTGATAATAGTGGAAAGATTGTAGAAAAGGATCAGAATCCTTACATCCCTAATTTCAAGAACATGGACAATGTCGATTGGATGGCAAGAGACGGCCTTTTAGAAAATGGACTTATTCAATCCAATAATCCAACCACCGCTGCTGTTTTTGGAAGTATGGGTCCAGTGAACTCCAGCCTTGAAATTGGAGGGCCGTTTCAATTAGACAAGCTGTTAAAAAAAATGAACATTTTCATCCCTCGTGATCAATTGGTGCCGTCTATGTGCTTGGGAACTATGGACCTTTCACTGTATGAACTGGTTGCTGCACAGTGTGTTTTTGTAAATAATGGCGTCTTCACCAAACCCACCATTATTGAGCGTATTGAGGATAGAAATGGGAAGGTTATATACAATGCAGAGCAAGAAACGGAGCAAGTTTTGAGCCCTGGTGTAGCATACGAGGTATTGAAACTCATGAAGGGGGTTGTTCAAAGAGGAACTGGGGCTAGCCTGAGAGGTAGCTATAATCCATGGGGAGGCATCACTTATCCAACGGCTGGCAAAACCGGAACAACCCAAGGGAATGCGGTTGGTTTATTTATGGGGCTAACACCGGATTTGGTAACCGGTGTAAGTACAGGGGGAATGTTTAAAGAAATTGCTTTTGAATTTACAAGTGACGGTCAGGGTGCTCGAATGGCACTTCCTATCTATGGATATTACATGCAAAAAATATATGCTGATCGTGGAATAAAAATATCAAGAGAGGATTTTATGGAGCCATTGGATTATATTCCAGAACGATTTGAATGTGAGGAAGAGCCGCTTCCCATAATTGATTTAGATACTGATTTTGGTGAATTTTAAAATATGAATAAAGTAATAAATAACGTAACAGATGCCGTTCGAGGCATTGAAGATAACATGACACTCATGCTCGGTGGGTTTGGTCTTTGTGGGATT
>CAJWCX010000002.1 GCA_913031405.1 uncultured Flavobacteriales bacterium
CTTGATCTCCTTGTGGTCCTTGATCTCCTTGTGGTCCTTGATCTCCTTGTGGTCCTGGTATTCCTTGTTGTCCTTGATCTCCTTGCGGTCCTTGATCTCCTTGTGGTCCTTGATCTCCTTGCGGTCCTTGATCTCCCTGCGGTCCTTGATCTCCTTGTGGTCCTTGATCTCCCTGCGGTCCTTGATCTCCTTGTGGTCCTTGATCTCCTTGTGGTCCTTGATCTCCTTGTGGTCCAGCAATGTTATTGCCAGCAGTTTGCGCATAAAGTGCATAAGGCACGCTCATAAGCTCTTGTGTTCCAATAATTTCATAGTTTGATCCTCCATCAATATCCGCTGATATTTCTACAAAATAGGGTCCTGTTGACCAATCTATTGTTGAAAAATCACCACTAATTAAATTACCTTTTCCAATAATGAAATTTACAAGACCAAATGCATTTGTACTCGGTAAAAATGACTCTT
This sequence comes from uncultured Flavobacteriales bacterium, assembly GCA_913031405.1. Taxonomy (GTDB): domain Bacteria; phylum Bacteroidota; class Bacteroidia; order Flavobacteriales_D; family Crocinitomicaceae; genus UBA952. Next base: position 466 of record CAJWCX010000002.1, read on the forward strand.
CAAAAACGATCGTTCCTGAAACTGCTCCTTGATACAGCAAGATTTTAATACCCACTTCAGTATTTTCCAATGGGGTTCCTGAATTATCTCTAATTACGGCTTGATAATTAACTCCTTCTGGAGCTTGTGCAAGGAAGAGAAATTGTAAAACAATGAAAGAAAGTGTTATAAAATATTTCATAGGATATTTTTTGTGACGAAGTTCGGTTTATTGTTACTAAATGTACGGAATCTTTATAAATTTTTATTCCCTATTAAGCTGAACTACCAACTAAAGAAGTATTCTTCTAACTTCGTATAATATTGATTTAAAGAATGAATTTCCTGTCTGTTGAAAATTTGACAAAATCATTTGGAGAACGGGTATTGTTTTCCGATGTGACATTTGGTATTGATCAAGGTCAGAAAGTTGCTATTGTTGCTAAAAACGGTTCTGGTAAAACGACACTTTTAAACTGTCTGATGGACATAGAACAATACGACAGTGGTACAATTGTTTTCAGAAAGGATATACGGGTTGCATTCCTGGAGCAGTCTGAAAACCTTCCTGTGGATAAAACAATAGATGAGGTAATTTATGACCATGAGTCTCCTAAATTGAGATTGATTAAATCTTACAATGAGGCTTTGGCCTCCGGTGATGAACATAAATTAAGTAACCTTTTTCAGGAGCTCACAGACCTCGATGCATGGGATTTAGAATCAAAGGTGAATCAATTGTTGTCTGTTTTTAAGCTGGAGAATGATAAACAACAGATCAAAAATCTTTCAGGGGGCCAAAAAAAGAGGGTCGCTTTAATTAAGGTGTTACTCTCAGATGCTGACTTTTTATTTTTAGACGAACCCACTAATCACTTGGATTTGGACATGATAGAGTGGCTTGAATCTTATTTGTCCTCTTCAAAATCTACCATCTTAATGGTGACCCATGATCGATATTTCTTGGAGGTGGTTTGCGATACAATATTTGAATTGGCAGATTTAAACCTTTTTAAGTATAAAGGAAATTTTTCATACTATTTAGAAAAAAAAGCAGAACGCCAAGAACAACTTCAATCTACTATTGAAAAAGCCAAGAACTCCTTTCGAAAAGAGCTCGATTGGATTCGTAGACAACCAAAAGCCAGAGGAACCAAACAAAAAGCTCGTGTTGATGCTTTTCAAGATATTCAAAAAGCAGCTTCACAACGCATGGATGAGGACGAATTGGATTTGCCTGTGAAAATGGAGCGTTTGGGATCTAAAATTGTAGAGTTTCATAAAATAGGTAAAGCTTTTGGGGATCTTCCTATTCTTAATAGTTTTTCGTATAACGTTCAAAGGAAAGAACGAATGGGTATTGTCGGAAAAAACGGAACAGGTAAGACAACTTTCTTAAAAATGCTTTTGGGCACCGAGCCATTAGATAAAGGAAAAATTGTGGTGGGAGAAACGGTTGTTTTTGGTCATTTTAGCCAAGATTTAATTCAGGTTAATGATGATTTTAAAGTAATTGACGTTGTTAAAGAGGTAGCCGAATTTATTCCATTAGAAAAAGGCAAGCAATTGTCAGCAGCTCAGCTTTTAGAGCGATTTTTATTCCCTAGAAGTATGCACTATAATTTTGTTCGCAAGTTGAGTGGGGGAGAAAAACGAAGATTGAAATTACTTCGCGTCTTGATGGCGAATCCAAACTTTTTAATACTGGATGAACCAACGAATGACCTGGATATTTTTGCCATGGCGGTTTTGGAAGAATATTTAAGGAATTTTAAAGGGTGCTTAATTGTGGTTTCTCATGATCGATATTTTATGGATAAGATGGTAGACCACCTTTTGGTTTTTCAGGGAAATGGGGAGGTTAAGGACATTCTCGGTAACTACACGGACTTTCGAAAACAGGAGAAACAGATTCAAAAAGAGAAAAAGGTTTCAAATCAGAATAAAGAATCTCAAAGCAAAGGCAACTCCATTGAACCAGTTAAAACGAAATTGAACTTTAAGGAAAAAGAGGAATTCAAGCAGCTAGAAATGGATTTGGAACAACTCGAAATAGAGAAATCAGTATTAACTGAAGGTCTCTCTGATGAATCGAAAAGTAATGCTGATTTGTATGATATGGGAAAGAGGCTTGCTGAGGTTGTCGAACTCATAGATAAAAAAACAAACCGATGGATGGAACTCGCTGATTATGCATGAAATGTTTTATTAGATCATTTTCACTAATCAATGCAACTTTTTTCTAACTTTTATGTCTTAAATAAGGACGTTTATATCCTCATTGGTAATGAATGTTTTGATATGATGAAAAACTATAGGATTATATTTAAGGTTTTAGTTTTTACAGCGCTAATTTATTTAGTGCCCTCAACTTTGACTGCTCAAACTTCTATGAATGTAGAAGGATTCGGTCAAAAATGGGTGAATTTCGGTGATGCCGACGTGAATGGTAGTCAGATCACATTAGAGGCCATAGTCCGAAGGCAGAATAATGCGAATATCGTTTCCAAGCATGATGGACCAACAGATGTGAATTATTTATTACGACCCAATTCGTTTCAGATAACTACTACGGATGGATTTTATATTTGTCTTAACACTTATACCTTAGCCATTAATACCTGGTATCATGTTGCAGCAACCTATGATGGAGCAGTCATTAAATATTATGTTGATGGTTGTTTGGTCAATCAAGTAGAAGCTACTGGAGATATAGTCACCAATGATTGGGATGGTGCCATAGGGAACAGGTCGAATTGGCCGAATGGACCTGAGCAATTTAGAGGAAGGATAGACGAAGTTAGAATATGGAAAGAGGCAAGAACTGAGGAGGAAATAAAACTCAATATGAATCTAGTTCTAAATCCGACGGCGGAGCCTAATTTGGTCGCCTATTATCGACTCGATAATAATTATACCAATGCCCAAGGGAGTTCTGCGTTTGATGGGGTTCCTCAAGGGACGCCTGTTTTTGCTGCTGCTTCTCCCTTGTTTATTCCTTTTGAGGTACTTTCTGTTACTCAAACGGATGTTTCTTGTTATGGTTTTTCAGATGGTGAAATTAATGTAATAGCGATAGGAAGTGATTTGGAGTATTCATTGGATGGAATTACATATGTGAATACATCGTCATTTACGGATTTGGGTCCCGGAATTTACACGGTATTTATTCGAGGGGGAGCATGTGAGGAAACGACTACCATTGAAATTATGGAACCTTCCGAAATTCCCACTCCAGTGATGACGATTAATGATCCGATTTGCTCCACAGACACTTTGTTCTTATCCACTTCTGAAGTTTCCAATGCATCTTATTTTTGGAATGGTCCTAACGGATTCTTTTCTTCTAATTTTAGTACAAGTATTGCCAATCTCACATCTTCGAACTCGGGAGATTATTCCATTTATCTTGAGGTTGATGGATGTTACAGTGATACTACTGTCCAAAGCATTGTTGTAAATGAAACCTATGATATTAATATTATCGATACCATCTGTTCTAATCAAACCTACACTTTTGGTTTAGAAGAATTGAATTCGACGGGTACTTACATTCAGAATTTACAGTCCATAAGTGGATGTGATTCGACCGTTCAACTAAATTTAACCGTTAATCCATCTTATAGTTTTGTGGTTGATACTGCGATTTGTCAGGGAGAATCTATAACCTTTGAGGGAGTCACAATGGATGTTTCAGGGTCCTATCCCTTTAATTTATTTACGACATTAGGATGTGATTCGATAATCACCTATGAATTGATCGTACACCCTATTCCAGAAGCTCCAATCATTTCATCCAACAGCCCCTTGGAATGTCCTGGTGATTTTTATGAATTCGGTGTAAGTTCTGTTGAGGACGGTTTTTATGAATGGAGTGGACCAAATCAGTTTACATCAACGGATGAACTGAATGGTTTTGATGCTCAAATAAGTGATATGGGCTTGTACACTGTCTCGGTTACAGTAAATAATTGTGTTTCCCCATTGTCGCAAACTGAACTTGAGGTGATAAATATTTATTCTTTTGATGATTTTGACTTCCCAAATGTTGTGACTCCGAATGGTGATGGTGCTAATGATTCTTTTGATTTAGAATCTTATTTCAAGACATGTACACCTTATGAAATTTTGTTTTTTGATCGTTGGGGAAATCCAGTCTATCAACACAAAAAAAATGAAACCCCTTTTTCTGGAAATTCATTTGATGGTTCAGAGCTTATGGACGGAGTTTATTTCTATAAATTGCATTATGGGGAAGGTTTGAAGCAGGGATTTGTTCAACTCATTCGCTAGATCGTATTCTATTTTCTATGGAGTAAAGATCTTTTTCATCTTGATAGTATATAGTTTGTAGACCAGCTCTTTCAGCTCCCTCAATATGTTGTGGTGAGTCATCTATAAATAGAATTTCTGAAGCTTTAAATTTGATTTGATCAACTAGCCATTGAAAAGTTTCCACATCAGGTTTCCTTTTTCCAATGACATGAGAGTAGTAACATTTTTGAAATAAGGATTCAAAGGCTGAATAGGCATTAGCATAAACTTTTTTTAGGTGTAACTCATTGGTGTTACTTAATAAATAACAGGGTATTTTAGATTGTATTTTATGAATGAAAGCGAGTTTTTCTTCAGGGAACAGACCAATCATTTCATTCCAGGCTCGTACAATACTTTCTTTTTCAATATTTCGCTGTGTGAGTATTTCCAGTTTTGAAATAAATTTTTCACTAGATATCTCTCCTTTTTCATATTGGTCAAAGAACATGTTCTGATCAAACTGATTGTATAAATTTGAAGCATTTTCAACTCCTATCGCTGTAAAGGCATCAATAGTTCTTTGGTAGTCTATGTCAATAAGAACCCCGCCTAGGTCAAAAACCACTGCGCTAATATTTGATTTATTCATCTCTTTTTATCTGAATCGTTAAATTCACAGTAAAAATGGGATTTAATTTAATCTTATGACAATCTTATGACAATAATTTATTCATGACTCCCGATATTTGTAGAGTAGTTGAAATTTAAGTGTTAGAGACTCTATATACCTTTGCTTTTACTCATCGCAATCTTGACTTAGATCAAGTTGGAATGTTGCATATTGATGCAACAGAACAGCAACCTCGATTAGCTTCTGTTAAAGCCAATTTTGGATGTAAAGAGCTCATGTATCTTTCCACATGTAATCGTGTTGAGTTCACTATTGTTTCAGATCAAAAGATATCCATAGGGGAGTTTATCAAATCACTGTACCCAAAGATCAATCAAGAGAACCAGCAGACATTAGCTTCTAATGTTGAGGTTTATGCCCATGAAGAAGCGGTCAAACATATTCTCTATGTAGCCTCTTCTATTGATTCAATGATTATTGGTGAGAGAGAGATTATTACTCAAGTTCGAAATGCTTTTGAAGCTTCCAGAGCAAATGGTTTAACGGGTGATTTTATTCGTTTGCTAGTTAAAAAAGTAATAGAAACGGCAAAAAAAGTATATACTGAAACCAATATATCTAAAAAGCCCATATCTGTAGTTTCACTGGCTTATCAGAAGCTGAAAAGTTATAATATTGCTTTAGATTCACGTTTCCTCATTGTGGGCGCTGGACTAACGAATACCACAATGTGTAAATTCCTAAAGAAACATGGCTTTAATAATTTTGTTGTTTTTAATCGTTCATTAGAAAATGGGAAAAACTTGGCTTTGGAGTTGGAAGCAGCATCCTATAGTTTGAACGAGTTGAGTGGCTATAAAAAAGGTTTTGATGTTTTGATCACCTGCACAGGATCAAATATCCCTATTATTGACCAGACCATATATAACAATCTTTTGAATGGTGAAGAAAGTCGCAAAACCATTATCGATATTGCTATCCCCAGGGACGTTGATGCCAATGTTGTTTCAAATCATGATCTTCGTTATATATCTATTGACTTACTTCAAAAAATTTCAGATGATAATCTGAAAATACGTTCGAAAGAAGTTGTTCAGGTCAAGAAAATATTGAGCCGAGCTATTCAAGATTTTGTGGATTTGACTCGGGAACGAAATGTGGAATTGGCTATGAAGGAGGTCCCTCAGCAGGTCAAAGAGATAAGGCGTGCGGCTATGTCTGAGGTTTTTAAACAAGACATTGACAATATGGACCCTGAAACTAGAGAGGTATTGGATAAGGTTCTAGGTTATGTGGAAAAAAAATACATCAGTGGTCCAATGAAGTTGGCAAAAGAAATCATCCTCAAGAAAAACATTTAAAGTGAAAACAATTACCATAGGAACTAGAGGTAGTGATTTGGCTCTTTGGCAGGCCAAACATGTCAAGTCTCAATTAGAGGCAATAGGACAAAATGTAAGTATTGAAGTGATTAAGACACGAGGCGATCAAATTCAAAATTTGAGTTTTGATAAAATGGAAGGAAAGGGATTCTTCACTAAAGAAATAGAGATTGCCTTATTAAATCATGATATTGATTTGGCTGTTCATTCGCATAAAGATTTAGAGACCTCTCAACCCAAAGGGCTGAAAGTAGCGGCTGTGTCAGACCGAGAAAATCCGTGTGAATTGCTACTGATGAATAAGTCTGCACACAACCCGAATGCTCCTTGGGAATTGAAAAAAAAAGCGATTGTCGGCACCTCGAGTGCCAGAAGAAAATCACAATTGTTAGCCATCCGATCTGATGTCGAAATTAAAGACCTTAGAGGAAATATCCCGACAAGAGTGGCAAAATTAAAATCCGGTCAGTATGATGCCATTCTTATTGCGAAAGCAGGTGCTTTGCGATTGAATCTTGACTTATCCGATTTGATTAGTTTAGACCTTACTCCTGATGAGTTTGTTCCAGCTCCGGCTCAGGGAGTACTTGCCCTACAAATCAGAACTCAAGATAAAGAGCTTGATGAGATTCTTCAAAAAATCAACGACCATCAAATTCAGAAATTAGTTGGTTTAGAACGAGAAGTTCTGGCTCTTATGGACGGGGGGTGTCAACTTCCTTTGGGCGTTTATTGTGACAATCGTTATGTACATGTGGCCTATTCAGACGATGCCATGCACGCTTCTCGGTATTTTAGATTTCCCTATAAGGACACGGCTGAATTTGCGAGTAAGATTGTAGAGCACGTTCAACACCAAAAGGTGTAATGACTATTTTCATTTCAAAAGATGAAAAAGACTTAGGGATTATTCCTCGTTTCATTGCGGATAAAAATGTGAAGGGCATCTATCGCTCATTGATTGATTTTGAAAAAGTTTTTTTTCAGGTAGATGTTGATTTTGATGTCATCTTTTTCCCAAGTGCACGTTCTGCTCAATTTATTATTGATTCAAAGAAAATCAATTTGAACTCTTATGATTTGGCTTGTACAGGTCCTCAAACTAATGACCGTCTGATGGAATTGGGTTATCATTGTGAATTTATCGGTACAAATTCAGGTTCTCCAAAGCAAGTGTCAAAAGATTTCGGTGAGTGGCTGGGAAATAGAAAGGTTTTTATCCCCCATTCTAATAGATCAGTGTTGTCAATGATCTCTCACGTGGCAAATCACCAAGTTGTTAGTACAGTAGTGTACAATACTATTTTGTCGGATGCCATCATTGATTCTAGTGATTTATATGTCTTTAGTAGCCCAAGTAATATACATTCTTTCTTTAAAAATAACCGACTCAAAAAAGACAGTCTAGTCATTGTTTGGGGTCAAACCTCTGCGAGGTGTCTCGATCAATACAGCTACACAGCAGACGCGATATTAAAAGATGGAACTTTACAAGAACTTCATCATCTTATTCAAGAGATTCTTAAATCTCGAGAGTTACAGACAATGGATTCCTTAAAATAGCGTTTTTCAATTCAAGGGTGTATCTTTATTCAACATGTATAAGATGAAGATTTTTTTTTCTTTGTTGGTCTATTTGTGTTTTTATCAGCTTGCTGTTGGTCAGACTAATGCTCAGGAATCTAAGATTATTTACGTAAACAAGTCTGTTGACCTCGATACATTGAGTATTTATCCCAATTCTTTTAAGGTTACTTATCAAGGCATTGAACTTTCGAGTTCGGATTATCAACTTGATTTTTCGAGTGCTTTATTCGTTTTGAATCAAGCCATTAATGATACGCTTCATTTCGAGTACCAAGTGCTTCCTATAGACCTCTCAAAACAATACAGAATGCGTGATACGAGTATCATCTATTCAGAACAAAAAGACAACTATAATTTATTTAAGATTGAGAGTTCATATTCCGTACAGGATGTATTTGGAGGCACCCAGCTGAATAAAAACGGCTCTATTTCAAGAGGAGTTTCTTTTGGGAATAACCAAGATTTAGGTATTAATTCTTCCTTAAACCTTGAATTGTCAGGGAATATATCACCGGATTTAAAAATATTGGCCTCTGTTTCTGATGCGAACATACCCATTCAGCCAGAGGGAAATACGAACAAGCTACAAGAATTTGATAAAGTATTTATTCAAATTTATAATGATCGCTTAAAGCTCATTGCAGGAGATTTTTGGCTATCCAAACCTATGGGATATTTTATGAACTACCAGAAAAGAGCACAGGGTTTAAGTATTGGTTATCAGTGGAAAACGAAAAATAATAATCTTTGGAACACACAAACGAGTGGAGCGTTGTCAAAAGGAAAATTTAATCGGCAGATTATTCAAGGAATTGAATCCAATCAGGGTCCATACCGATTAAGAGGTTCTGAAAACGAGCCCTTTATTATTGTTCTTTCGGGAACAGAAAGAGTTTTCATAGATGGATTACTTTTAACCAGAGGTCAAGAATTTGATTATACGATTGACTATAATTCTTCAGAGTTAACATTTACGTCTAAAAATTTGATTACAAAGGATACTCGAATAGTAGTTGAGTTTCAATATTCAGATCAAAATTATGCAAGGTCTTTGGTTCAAGAATCCTTAGTTTATAAAGGGGATAAATTAGATTTTTGGTTGAATATGTATTCGGAGCAAGATGCAAAAAATCAACCCCTTCAGCAGGATATATCTCCAGAACAACGATATTTCTTGGGTCAGATTGGAGATAGTCTGAATCTTGCAAAAATCAATTCTATTGATTCCATCGGGTACTTTGACAATCAGAACTTGTATAAGCTCATTGATTCTTTAGGAATGGATTCGGTTTTAGTGTTTAGTGTTGACCCTGATTCTGCTATTTATCGTGTTTATTTTGAATATGTAGGCTCCGGGAATGGAGATTACGTGTTAGACGAATATAATGCTTTAGGTAAAGTCTACAGATGGGTGGCTCCGGTATCAGGAATATCTCAAGGTGATTATATGCCCTCAAGAAGTATCATCACACCGAAGAAACAGCAAATGCTCAGTTCAGGCATGAAATGGAACTATTCAAAAAACAGTATCATAGAAACAGAATGGGCCTTTAGCAATAATGATGTCAATACTTTCTCTTCACTTGATGCAGATGATAATATAGGTATTTCAAATCGTACACGGTGGATCAATACCAAGCCTTTCGGTATGTCAGACAGCGTTTTTTTATGGCACTTGAAAACGAAGGCGGAAATTGAATACCTATCTTCTGATTTTACCCCTGTTCAGCAATATAGAACTGTAGAATTTGATAGGGATTGGAACACAAGAAATAAAGGCTATCAGGGCAATCAACTCATTGGCATCTTAGGTAGTGAGCTTCGGCACAAAAAGCATGGTTATTTTGGACTGGATGCTCAGTATTTTGGAATTGGAGAGGATTTTAAGGGGAATCGAATGTTTTCAATGGGAAAATGGAATCAAGAAGGTTGGTCCTTAAATTGGGACGCTAGTTACTTAAGCGCCCAAGCTGAAAATAGAAGCAAATTCTTTCGTCACCGCATGGATGTCTCAAGAGTATTTGGACGTATTAAGATAGGCTACAAAGATGATCATGAAAGAAATAGATATACTGGAGACACCAATGCTGTTGATCCTAGTTATGAATTTTTTGATTATCAGTTTTATATATCGAATCATGATACAAGTACGATGGAATATAAGGTGTATTATCGAGAGCGTTTTGATAAAAGGATAAAGGATTTTGATTATACAAACACCGCGAAAGCGACAACGGCTGGAGGAGAAATTCACTTCAATGCTCTAAAAAATCAAAAATTACGACTGATTTCTGGGTATAGATCTCTTGCGATTTTTGACACATTACTAATGACCCAGACCCCTGAAAATTCAATTATTGGGCGCTTGGAATATAGTTTTAAATTATGGAAGAATGCGCTGCAATGGTCTACTTTTTATGAGGTAGGTTCTGGTTTGGAACAAAAAAGAGAGTTTTTATACATTCAGGTCAATAGTGGTCAGGGCATTTATACGTGGATTGACTATGATAATGATGGGATAAAGGATTTAAATGAGTTTGAAGTGGCTCAGTATGCAGACCAAGCTGACTATGTCCGTGTTTTTGTTCCGAGTAGCGCTTATGTCAATACATATTCTAACGAATTTAATCAATCCTTTTATTGGCGACCAGAGCGCATTTGGGCAAAGAAAAAAGGTATTTTAGGATTTATGGCTCGATTTTCAGATCAAGCTCGTTTTCGTGTCATTAAAAAAACGAGTAGTATAGCTGGGGGAGATGTTTTTAATCCTTTTGATATTCGTGTGCAAGATAGCAGTTTAATTTCAACCAATGCCTTTATTAGAAATGCATTGTTTTTCAACCGAACCTCCTCTATTTTTGCTGCTGGATATACCATTCAGCAAAATCAGTCAAAAACCCTTTTAGCTTCAGGATTTGATTCTAGGGTATCAAATTATAATGAGGTCAACCTACGATGGAATATTACCCGAAGGTTTTCGGTTATGATGGTTGGACAGGTTGGAATGAAACAGGTTTTAGCAGATTACACATCGGGCAGAGATTATTCAATAGATTATGAGTGGCTCAAAGCCACCTTAAGCTATCAACCTTCTACAAATTTCAGATTAACTCTTGAATCAAGGGCAGCGTCCAAAGAAAACATTTTATCTTCGGGATTAGGGGAAACTTGTGAAATTATAGATATAGGAGGCACATTCAAGTACAATCAAACGAACAAAGGAAGTCTTCAAGGTGATTTGAAGGTACTTAAAATTGATTATACGGGTTCTATAAATTCCGCAATAGGTTTTGAGATGCTAGAAGCATTGAGGCCAGGTATTAATTATACTTGGACTATTGGTTATCAGAAAACGGTGTCTAAAAATCTACAAATTACCTTCCAGTATTTAGGGCGTAAGTCTGAAGATTTGAGGATTATTCATACCGGAGGAATGGAAATTCGTGCATTTTTTTAAATTCTTTGTAACTTCATAGCCTATCCCAATAAATTTTGGCTGAATACGGAAAAATATTATTAATTGCCATGCCAGCATTTTTATTGTTGGTCGTAATTGAGAAATTATATGGTATTTATAAGGGAAATGACACGGTTCCTTTGGATGATACTGTTTCAAGCTTGAGCTCAGGAATGAGCAATGTTCTTAAAGATGTTCTTGGTTTATCTATTCAAATTGTTCTGTATGAAACATTACTTGATCATTTTTCTTTGTTTACCATTGACAATACCATTGTTGTGTATTTCATTGCTTTTATGGTAATTGATCTCTATGGCTACTGGACACATCGTATTTCGCACAAAATCAATCTGTTCTGGAATGAGCATGTGATTCATCATAGCAGTGAGGAATTCAATTTGGCCTGTGCCCTTCGTCAACCTGTTTCAACAATAGTTCGCTTCTTTACAATACTCTTGATTCCTGCAGCTGTTTTTGGGGTTCCTGCGGAAGTTATTGCAACAGTATTGCCCCTTCATTTATTTATGCAGTTTTGGTATCATACAAGACATATCAATAAGATGGGTTTTCTAGAATACATTTTGGTGACACCTTCTCATCATCGTGTTCATCATGCCATTAATCCGGAATATCTCGATAAGAATTTGAGTCAAATTTTTATTTTTTGGGATTTTATGTTTGGCACCTTTCAAAAAGAATTGGACGAAGTACCTCCAGTCTACGGAATATCTAGGCCTGCTCGTACGCGAAACCCTTTTAAAATAAATTTTCAGCATTTATGGATTATGGTCAAGGATGCCTGGCGCTCAGAATATTTGATGGATAAGATCACCATATGGTTTAGACCAACAGGCTGGAGACCTAAAGGTTTTGATGAGAAATATCCTGTGCAAAAAATCGATGATGTATATGATTTCGAAAAGTACAAACCGAAAATATCAAAATCCATTTTGTATTGGAGTATTGGTCATCTTTTTATAGTCATGTTTTTTCTAATGGATTTGTTTGCTAGAATAGGGGAGTTGCCAATTAATGAGGTTTTTGTTTATGGAATCTATATTTTTTTCACCATTTATTCTTTAACGGATCTCATGGATCAAAACAGATGGAACTGGTTGTTAGAAGTTTCTCGCACTGTTATGGTTATTTTTATTGGGTTTTGGATTGGTGATTGGTTTGGACATTATCTGGCTTTGTATTTCGTCGTCACCTATCAAGCAATAGCTTTACTTATTTCTTTTCAGCAAAGAAAGGAATATTCTCAGAATACAGAGATTGTATATTGATGAGGTTTTTTTTTCCACTTTTGCTTTTCTTTATTGTTTACCTGTTGTTTATCTTTTTTGATTACACCTCTATCCATAAATGGATCAAGCCCTTATTAATTCCTTCATTACTTTTTTTCTATTTAATCAATTTAAAGGGTAAACCCCGGATAAAACTCATTGCAGCTTTGCTATTATCTGCAGCAGGGGATACTTTATTAATGTTTGATGGACCTAACTTTTTCATTTTTGGACTTGTCGCCTTCTTGTTCGCCCACATCTTGTATATTTTAATATTCAAGTCTTTTTTGAAAAGTCTATCCATCAATCGATTTGTTCTGTTGTGTTCCTTTCTTATTGTGTTATATTACGTTTTATTCATGAGCTTTTTGTGGCCAGGTTTAGGGAAAATGAAAATGCCTGTTCTTTTTTATGCCTTTGCGATTTCTATGATGTTATGGTTGTCTTTTCAGGTATTTCAGAAATTAGGTAATGCTGCTCTATATATGCTGTTGGGCGCCTTCTTTTTTGTTTTTTCCGATAGTCTCTTGTCTATAAAGCTATTTCACACTGATTTTTTTAGGGCCCATTTTTTCGTGATGTTTACTTATTTATTGGCCCAGTTTTTATTGGTGTATGGTCTAGTCAAAATAGAAACAAGGAAGCATTTCATTTCGAATTAAACCATGCAAAACCTTATTTTTGTTTCATGACTGAAAAAAAGGGGATTGCAGTATTAGGTTCTACTGGAACTATGGGGACTTGTGCCATGGAAGTGATTGAATGTAATCCGGATTTTTTTGATTTACAGGTGATTTCAGCCTATAGTAATTCCGATTTACTTATTGAACAAGCTCTAAAATTCCAGCCTAACACTGTAGTTATTGGTGCTGAAGACGAGTATAGAAAGGTGAAAGAGTCCTTGTGGAATGAGGATATTCATGTCTATTGTGGGGAAGAGGCCTTGTCGCAAGTTATAGAATCAACGCACATCCATACTGTTTTTAATGCATTGAAGGGCTATGCAGGCTTGAAATCTTCAATAACAGCTATTTGTGCTAAAAAAGTCATGTTTGTAGCGAATAGAGAAACTTTATTGGTGGCCGGTGAATTGATCTCGGCTTTGGCTCAAAAAAACGGTGTAAATATCTATCCATTAGTGCCGATTCAGTCTGCCATATTTCAATCTTTGCTGGGTGAATTTCACAATCCTGTCGAAAAGATTTCCTTGATGACAGATAACAGTCTTCGGACTTTTACATTCGAACAATTAAAAGATATGAAGGTGGCACAATTGCCCGTTTCTCTTTCTGGATTGAAAGATTCTAAACAAGTCATTGATTCGATGACTCAAATGCATATTGGATTTGAATTGATTCAGGCCAAATGGCTATTCAACCTCAAGTCAGAACAGTTAGAGATTATTGATCATCCTCAATCCGTTGTACAGTCTATTGTTCAATTTGAAGACGCTGTAATGAAGGCGCATATGGGTCAATCGAGTATACGTGCATCCATCCATTATGCGATGAATTATCCGTATCGAATCAAGTCAGAATCATCTCGTTTTAATTTTTTGGAATATCCCAAATTGACTTTTGATATTATAAATACAGATATGTTTTCAGGTATTGATATATGTTTTGATGTTATTGATGATGGGGGCACTTCAGCTTGTGTTTTGAATGCCTCAAATGAAATAGCGGTACAGGCCTTTTTGAAAAATCAAATCAGCTTTACTGAAATATACCAGCTTAATAAACAAGTGCTTAAAGCCATTGAAACTAAAAACAAGCCTGTTTATGATGATTATTTATCTACTGATCATGAATCAAGACAAACCGCCTTAAAACTTTTATCATGAAAACCATCTTTTTTTTAAGTCTATGTTTTTTAGCTCTTATTTCCTGCAAGCAGTCAGTAATTTTAAGGGTTCAATATCACCAGCCACATTGTGGAGGCGCACCTCCACAGCCAGGACATGAGGATGGAACTTTTTATCCATACATTGGAACTATTCTATTGAAAAGTAAGCAAGATTCCTTGCTGATTTCTACAAGATTGGGTGGGGTCGATGTGAAGCTTCGAAAAGGAGGTTACTCCTGGTATGAAGCAAATAAATTAGAAACTGCTGAATTTATTTATCAGGGCTTGCTTGGATTAAATCCAGAGTTTTATATTCCTGGTGATTTAGAATGTGTAAAGTTTTGGAAAACGCAAAGCGACGGTTCTTTTTTATTCAATAAAAATAGTGATACTGTGGTTTTAACATTACCATTGGACTGCTACACAAAGGGGTTTCCATGTGTTGAATACATTGGGCCTAAGTATCAGTAGATTCAATCGCTTTGTTTTCTTCATATAAAAGATCAAGCTTCTTATAAGCTTCTCTAATATTGGTAATAGGTTCTATAACCAGTCTGAGCTTGTCTTGCTTTTGAATCAGGCGGTATCCTTGTCCTTTCGTCATTATTTTTTTGAGAAGCTCAGAAAACACATCGGTTTCATAGAATAACGATTTGGGGTCAGAAATAAACCAACCTACGAGTTTTTCAGATTTGATAACCAATCTTTCGAGCCCCATCTTTTTTGCCAACCATCTCAATTCAAAGGAAAAGAAAAGCTCTTCGACTTGCTTGGGAAGAGGGCCAAATCTGTCTTTTATTCTTGATTCAAACTCCGCGAGTTTTTCTTTGGACTCGATGTGATCCAGTTCCTGATATAAGCTTAATCTTTCGGAGACCTCATTAACATAATCATCTGGAATTCGAACTTCATAATCCGTTTCGAAAATACACTCATCCGCAAAGGAAGTCATCTGATCCGTCGTTCTATCACTAAATACATCTTTGAATTCATTCTCTCGAAGCTCTTTCATGGCTTCATTCAATATTTTCTGGTACATCTCAAAGCCAATCTCGGAAATGAAGCCACTTTGCTCTCCTCCGAGCATGTTTCCTGCTCCTCTGATATCCAAATCTTTCATCGCAATGTTAAAGCCAGAACCAAGATCTGTAAATTGAACCAAAGCTTCTAGTCTTTTTCTTGATTCAGATGAAAGCAAGCTAAATTTAGGAGCAATCAGATAGCAAAAAGCTTTTTTATTACTTCTACCTACCCGTCCTCGAAGCTGGTGCAGGTCACTCAATCCAAAATTATGGGCATCATTAATAATAATGGTATTGGCATTAGAAATATCAATGCCAGATTCAATAATCGTTGTAGCAATAAGAATATCATAGGCTCCCTTGATAAAATCAAGCATGGTCTTTTCAAGAATTTTACCATCCATTTGTCCGTGTCCAATCCCCACTCGTATTCCAGGACAAAGGCGTTGAATCATACCCGCAATTTCTCGAATATTTGAAATACGGTTGTTTACAAAAAAGACTTGACCACCTCTTGATATTTCGTAGGATATTGCATCACGAATCGTTTCTTCATTTAATGAAATGATTTCGGTGAGTACCGGTTGGCGGTTAGGAGGCGGTGTATTAATGATGCTCAAGTCTCGAGCTCCCATGAGCGAAAACTGAAGGGTTCTTGGAATTGGAGTTGCTGTCAAAGTTAGTGTATCGACACTTGTTCTAAATGTTTTGAGCTTGTCTTTTACTGCGACACCAAACTTTTGTTCTTCGTCAATAATCATCAATCCCAAGTCTTTAAATTTAATTCTATCTGAAACAAGAGCATGAGTTCCAATAAGAATGTCAATCTCTCCAGATTTCAATTTTTTGATCGTTTCTGTGGTTTCCTTTGTAGATTTAAATCTATTGATATAATCAATGTTACACGGAAATTCGGATAGTCTTTCTCTGAAACTTCGAAAGTGCTGCAATGATAAAATAGTTGTTGGGACTAGAACGGCTACCTGTTTACTGTCCGCAACAGCTTTAAACGCAGCTCTAATAGCGACCTCAGTTTTCCCAAATCCGACATCTCCACATATGAGTCGGTCCATTGGCGTTTCAGATTCCATATCTTTTTTGACATCTTGAGTAGCTTTGAATTGATCCGGTGTATCCTCAAAAATAAATGAAGCTTCCAATTCATTTTGTAGATAGGTATCTTCGGAATAGGAATAGCCCGGTTGATTTTTTCGTTTTGCATAAAGCTTAATCAAATCGAATGCGAGTTCTTTTATTTTCTTTTTTGTCCTTATTTTAAGAGTATTCCATGTCTGCGTACCTAGCTTATTCATTTTAGGTACGGACCCGTCTTTTCCTGTAAACTTAGAAATGCGATGAAGAGAGTGAATACCAACATATAAAACATCTCCGTCCTTGTAGACTAGTCTTATGGCTTCTTGTTTTTTATGGTTGACATCAATCGTTTCAAGTCCAGAAAACTGACCCACACCATGATCGATGTGTGTAACATAGTCTCCTTTTTGAAGGGTGTAAATTTCTTTTAAGGTAAGCGCTTGTTTTGCTCTTCGAAATCCTTCTTTAAGTCGAAACCGGTGATAACGCTCAAAGAGTTGGTGATCTGTATAACAAACCATTTTTAAGGTGTTACAAATGAAGCCTTCGTGCAAAGCAGAATTGATTGGAGTAAATACTACTTCGCCACCAATATCCTCGAAAATTTGATAAATCCGTTCAATCTGTTTAGGTTGATTTGAAAAGATATAATTTTTGTAATTATTTTTTTGTGACTTATTCAAATTATCAATGAGCAGGTTAAAGTTTTTATTGAAACTTGGTTGTGGTGATAACTCAAAATTGATTTTTTTGGCATTTTTAAAATGAGATTGGGTTCCCATTTCAATCATTTTGGAATTTTCTACGTTGAGAAAGAAGTCTTTGTCATTAATAAAAAGATCAGATGGAATGGTTTTTTGAATTTCTTGAGGGAGTGATTTGAATATTCGATTGGCTTTTTCGAATTCTTTTTCCAATGTTTGCATCGCGCTGTCCATGGAATTCATCCATATGGTGATATCGGCATTGAGATATTGAAAAAAGGAATCCATTCCTTCGAGGATCATTTTACCTTGAATATTAGGAACAATGCTGAAGAAATTGTGTGAATGAATGGAAAGTTGATCAGCAGCATCAAAGGCCCTTATAGATTCAACTTCATTGCCAAAAAACTCAACCCTAAATGGGGTGTCATTTCCATAAGAAAAGACATCTACTATACCACCTCTAATCGCAAATTGTCCTGGTTCGTATACGTAATTAACCCTATCGAAATGATATTCTAATAGTATCTCGTTGATAAACTCCAATGTGTAGGTTTTTCCTACCTCTATTTTCATAGTATTCGAAACCAATTTTTTTTTGGTTAAGACTTTCTCAAAGAGCGCTTCGGGGTAGGTAATGATCCAACAATTTTCTTGGCTACTTAACTTTTTTAAGGCTTCTGTTCTGGCTACAACATTGGCATTGTCCACCTCCTCTAATTGATACGGGACCTTATATGAAGCTGGGTAAAAAACCAATCTTGGATCCTCTGGATAAATTCCTTGAAGATCATTTAAAAAATAGGCTGCCTCTTCTTTGTCATTGAGTACAAAAATATGATGTCCAGGGCACTGAGACGCTACAGCTGACGCATAGATAACTTTTGCAGACCCGAGCATGCCACACCAGTGTATTTTGGTTTTTTCTATTGATAGCTCATGCGCGGTACGATTGATCTCCGCATGATTTTGAAGCTGTTCGAGAAACGAAGATAAGCTCATATTATTTTAGAAAACTCATCGCTTTCTCCACCATTGATTTTGATCCTGTAAAAAAAGCAATTCTTTCATGAAGCTTATTTGGTTTAATGTTCATGATTCGTTGGGTCCCATCAGTAGACAAGCCACCAGCTTGTTCTGATATAAAAGCTAGTGGGTTGCATTCATAAAGTAATCTTAATCTCCCTTCTGGTGCTTCTTTCGTGCACGGGTAGATATAAATACCTCCTTTAATTAGGTTTCTATGAAAATCGGCAACAAGAGAGCCGATGTAGCGACCTGAATAAGGACTATCATAGTCATTTTTACGGCTTTGACAGTACTTGATGTAATCTACAATTCTTGGATCACATTCATTAACATTTCCTTCATTCATGGCATAGTACCTTCCTTTCTCAGGCATCTTCATATCTTGATGGGATAGGTAAAAATCATTTGTATTTGGATCAAGAGTAAATCCATGAACACCTTGACCTGCGGTGTAGACCATCATTGTTGACGATCCATATAATACGTATCCTGCAGCAACTTGTTGAGCTCCTGTTTGCAACATATCCTCTATCGTTGATAGTTCTCCTTTCTGGGATACGCGTTGGTAAATTGAAAAAATGGTTCCAATGGATACGTTGACATCAATGTTGCTTGAACCGTCGAGCGGATCAAAAAGAACAACATAGTTGCCTTCTCTAGATTTTGGGTTTTTGAAAGCAACAAAATCTTCATTTTCTTCGGATGCAATACCGCAAACAGCACCTCCTTTTTCAAGAATGCTAATAAAAGCATTGTCAGCAATCACATCGAGTTTTTGTTGCTCTTCTCCCTGTATATTTTGTCCACCTTGTGCTCCGATAAAGCCATCAACAAGACCTGCTCGGCAAATGTCACGGTTAACAATTTTACTTGCAGTAGCCAGGTCTTTCAAAACATGAGAAAGCTCCTCGTTGTATTCCTTAAGAGTTCCTTGACGTGATGCTAAAAAATCATTAAGCTTTGTGAAGTGATTCATTGATGAAAGTTTAAGCAGCAAGTGTAATTATAGCAATCTTTCAATTAGCTAAAAAGAATACTCTGACCATAACCTTCCTTGTATACTGGATTAACAATCAATGCAGGAATCAATGCGTCATTGGTAATGATGTATTGCTCATAGTTTGATGAGAAGGCATTTAAAAAGCTACCTCTGTTGAGGTTCATAATCGCAATTAAATCTGCCTCAACAGATACGGCATATTTGACTACCTCTTTATCAAATCCTGATCTCGATATAATGGAGTGCTCCATATCCACTCCGCGGTCTTTGAAAAACCTTTTGGCAAATACAATATTTGATTTGACCTGATGCTTTAAAAAATCATCTGATTCATCCGGAATAACAACATGTACTTTAGAACCAAAGTACTTAGCCAATCGAGATACAATAGTCAGTTTTTGTTTTGTCTCTTTATTCAAATCCATTGGGACAACAATAGAGTCATAACCTGTTGGTTTTACTACTTTCTCTTGAACAATAATAAAAGGAACAGAAGAATTTGTAACAACCTTCAGAGCGTGACTTCCTGTTACGTGTTGCCAACCATGAGCACCATGAGTTCCCATAAAAATTAACTCTGCTTCATGCTCGGATGCAAAATCACCAATATCTTCGAATATATTTCCAATACGCACATTCGGAATAATATCAACACCTTTTGAAGCATATTTTTCCACAATGGATCTTAGCTTTTCATTGGCTTCGTGAATCTGATTCTCTTTGGATACGACATGCACCAAATGAACCTCAGCATTCAAAGGCTTTGCAGTGGCAATAGCGTGCTCTAAAGCAATGTCCGCAACATGGGTAAAGTCATGTGGAACAATAAATGATTTTTCACTCATGAGTTTTAAATTTATTCAAAGTTAAGATAAAGTATCGAAAAATAAGATGAATAATTATCTTTATTTTTACCTCTAAAACCAATAGACAAGCGATTAAATGCCATTAATTGGAAGGTTATTGAAGACCACAACAGCCTTAAGTTATCGAAAAAACGCAAAAAAAACTTTGGGTTACAAACACCAATTAGATGTTTTAAAATACCTTCTGTCTAGAGCCAAGTCGACCAAATTTGGCATACATCATCATTTTCAAGATATTCTTGAAAGGAATGAAGCTTTGAGTTTGTTTCAGAAGGAGGTTCCTATTGTAGATTACGATGAGTTTTATGATAAATGGCTAAAATATTCTGTTTTAGGAGACAAGGACAATACATGGAGAGGCAGAATTAAATATTATGCCTTATCATCGGGCACAACTGGATCTCCGAGTAAAAGGATTCCGATAACTATGGAGATGATTCGTTCTTTTCAAAGGACCAGCATTCGGCAATTGTCTATTTTACATGGTTTAGATTTGCCTCAAACTTTTTTCAATACTAAGGTTTTGGCTGTTGGTGGGTCAACTAAGTTGGTTTATAAGGAAACTCATGTGGAGGGAGACCTCAGCGGAATATTGAAAAAACATACTTCTTTTTTGGTTTCTCCAATCACAAAGCCTGGCCCAAGAATCAGCTCGATATCTGACTGGAACAAAAAACTGGATACCATGGTTGAGAAAGCTCCAAAATGGGATGTAGGTATCATAGCCGGAATTCCGAGTTGGTGTCTTCTACTTATGGAGCGGATTGTTGAATATTATAAAGTAGATTCCATTCATGATATTTGGCCGAATCTTCACGTATATGTTCACGGTGGTGTATTTATGGATCCTTATTTAAGTCGTCTCAATGAAATATCAAAACATAAGATTAATTTATTGGACACCTATTTGGCAAGTGAGGGTTATTTTGGATATCAGAACGAAGAGTCTCGGAAAGGCATGAAATTGCTTATGAACAATGGAATATTTTTTGAGTTTATTCCTTTTACTGCTGACTATTTTGATGAATCTGGAAAAGTAAAAACAAACGTTCAAGCTTATACCATTAGTCAAGTTAAAAAAGGTGTCGATTATGCGATAATTATTTCAACCAATGCTGGCTTATGGCGTTATTTGGTTGGTGATTTAGTTCGGTTTACGGATACAGAAGAGCACGAAGTGGTCATTACGGGACGAATCCGTCAGTTTTTAAGTTTGTGTGGAGAGCATTTGTCTCTTGATAATATCAATACAGGATTGTTACAAACGGGAAATAAATTTAATGTTCAATTTTCAGAGTATACTATATACGCGGACATTGAAAATCAATGCCATAGCTGGTTTTTGGGTGTTGGAGATGAGATTCAGAACCCTCGAGAGGTCATAGAATATTTAGACCAAAAGCTATTTGAATTGAATGACGATTATAGGTCTGCCCGTAAATACAGTTTAAAGAATCCTAAGATTAAAATCTTGAAACCAGAGGTTTTTTATAATTACATGGAAAGTATCGGCAAAATAGGTTCTCAAAACAAAATGCCACGTGTTTTAAATTCGGAACAGTCAAAAATGTGGCTCGATTATATCAGCGCAATTTAGAGCTACTAAAAATAGATTTTTTACCTGAATTAAACTTAAGACTAACTTCTACTGACTGCTTATACATACTGGCCAGCTGTCCAAATTCGTAATCGTATGACAATCCAAGTCTAAAAGCACCTAAGTCAAAGTAAATTGTTGGAATAACCGTTCCCACACTGCGGAAATAGGTTCCGAAAACAAAATATTGATTGCTCACAAACGAGGTGATTCTGGAAGCGTTTTTTGTTTTAAGTCTATAAAAGAATCCTACAATGGTTTCATAGTGAGGGCCTTGAATAAACTGTGCAGCACTCATCTCTATATTGGATTCAGGTGAAAGTCCGTATCGTACATTTGCATGCATACAAAACTTCATATACAGTTGGTCGTTAACAAGGGAATTATACCTCAACTTTGGTTTATTTAAGTGCTGCACTGAAAAACCACCCTGAAAACTCAATTCATTACTTGACAGTGTATTTTCATTCTCTTTATTGAATCCGTATGCAATACCAAGGCCTGCATCCAAATGAGAAAAAGAGGAGATTCCATTTCCTTCAATAGGATCAATAGAGGAGTCGAATTCCGTACCGTTCCATTGGTTTAAAAATGACAATCTTGTAAAATCCGCTGACCTATTACAAAATGCTGCATGTAATCCGGCCGAAATACTATGGGATCTACCGATGGGTACCACACCACTTGCGGTCACACCACCTGTTTTGATGCTGAATTTGGAATCTCCACCAACATCATTCATGAAATAGACACCCACGCCGGAATAGGAGCTTCTCTTACGGGCTTCTTTACCAATGGAAAATTCGGCCATTCCCATGCTGGTCATGAATTGGGTTCCAGCTCCTAACCATTGATTTCTGTGTTGAAGAGTGATACGCTCGAATCCTGAAAATGTTGAGGTTGTGGCAGGATTTAGAAGCGTTAAAGATTGGTCTAGTTGAGAGTAGTGGAAGTCTTGAGTAAAACCAAAGAAACTAAAAAATAAGAACATCAACAACAATCCTTTCATCCTATCTAATTAACGTAATATTACCAGACAATGTTTCAGAGGTTCCGTCTAAATAACTAACTGCCATAATATAAGGATACACTCCTGCATTACAATCGGTACCCTTCTTTGTTCCATCCCATTTGAATCCTTTTATGTTTGATTCAAAAATGATTTTGCCCCAGCGATCAAATATTTTGAATTGAAAATTGGCGACATTTTGCCCTACGATAATACTATAGCTATTGTTTTCTTCCGGTCCTATACCATTAGGTGAAAATCCTGTGGGAATGTGAACGCCCTCTGCACAATCAGGACTGCTATCATCAGGATCGCAAGGGTCCAGTGGGTCACTCGCGTTGTTCACTTCAGTGCCATCAGTAAGGCCATCTCCATCCGTATCGGGATCATCAATATCTGTACCTAATACGGCTTCTTGTGCATCAGTAAGGCCATCTCCATCAGAATCTATATTGCATTCTGGAAGTATGTCGTCTGGATCACAGGGGTCTAATGGATCTGTTCCAGCAGAAACTTCATTTCCGTCTGTATAACCATCTCCATCAGTATCTGCATTTGTTGGGTCTGTACCGGCAGCAATTTCTTGGTCGTTTGTAAGTCCATCACTGTCTTGATCACAGTTTCCAGCGTCAGGGTTTGGAATACATGGATCTGTATTTTCAGGGTCTTCCTCATCATTAAAACCATCTCCGTCTTGATCCTCATTACTCGATTCAAAAGCATCAATGATACCATCACCATCTGAATCATTTGGATTATTCGGGTCTCCTACTTCAATCGCATCATTTTCACCATCTCCATCGGTGTCTGGGTTGTTTGGATCGGTACCGGCAATCGCTTCATCTTGATCTGTCAAACCGTCACCATCTGTATCGAGATTGGGATCATCGATAACGAAAACAGCAACAATATCTTCTGGGGCATTGATGACAATACTATTTGTATCTTCTGTTATGGCCATTCCAAGAGGCCCTGCCGTGTATTCCCAATGATCAAAGATAAAACCAGGGTTGGCTTTTGCTTTTAAATAGGTTTCTATTCCTCCATAGTAAGAGGTGCTCCAAGGATAGGAAGGTGCCCAAACTGAATTTACTTTTATTTCTCCAGCATCTACCGGACTGACATCAAATGTAGTGGCATAAGGACCGCTTAAATCATAGCAGTCAATCAAACCAGCCTCAAGTGCAAGGCATCTAGCATTAATAAAATCTCGTAATTCTTGCACATTGGACTGCCATTCTCCAAGAGTTCCTCCCCATCGATTGATTTGACCTGTCATTTCGGGAGTAATTTTTAGAATCATACTGTCCAAAAGGGAAAGCATGTTGTCACAGGAAAAATAGGTGTTGACCAAATCAATGTATCTCGTTACGTAATATTGTTCCACAAGAGGGTTATCAGCAATTAGCTTTTCCAAAATATCGGTATGGCCTTGACCTCCTGGATCAGGTAGGTTTTCTGCATTACAAGGATCAGCATCGGCGGAAACATCAGGGATTCCTGTGTAATTGATGTAGTGACCGAAAGTAGCATCCATATCCCACAGTACATAGCGCCATTTCTTTTTATCTCCCAATGGGTCTGTTCCGTGCCACCATGCGGTATTCCAATTAAGCCAATCCATATTAACAACATAGGAATTAAACATGAAGTAATCACATAAGGACTTCCAATTCAACTTTGTATCGACATAATCAAAATCAGGACCGGGACTCATGTTGTTGTTCAGTATAAAATTTCGAAGGGTATTCCAATTGTTTTGTGCATTTGGAGCTCCGTAATCTTCCCATGTTCCGCCCCATGTTTTGAGATATTCTAAATGAAATTTATCTTGGTCATAATAATAGTCGGTATAATCGTGGTCATCAGCTTTTTCACGGATCTCATAGACGCCCCAGTATATTCCGTTTAAATATAATATACAGGGTCTTGACGTCCTTTCATCTAACCTCATATTTGCCTGAATAGAGAGGGTATGAATAAATGCATCTCTAATATGAGCTCCATTCTCAAAGGGGTAATTGTCACTGGCTGCTGGCTTTAGAATAAGTCGTTGAAAGTCATTTCTAGATTTTTCTGGAAAAATTTGATGATCAAGATCTCCATTATATCCATACTGATCTCTCATGATGAAGTCAAATCCCCTTTGTGGGTAACTCCAAGAATCATTTCCATGCTTATTAAAATCTCCTTGTCCTTCATCAATAAATGTTCCGTCTTCCTCAAAAAGTTCAAAGGGAGCGAAGGGTTCTATTTGAACACCATCGGCGATTAGTGTGTATACGTCTTCATTACAAATTGATACGACCGGTAGTGAATGGTTCACATCAATAAAGTAGCTATTGGTTTCGTGAAAGGAGGGAGGATCAGAGCTGTAAGCAGCAGCTCTCAGAACCGTTGTATTATTTATCGACACGGGTCCTGAATAAAGCGTTGAACCATTATTTGGATCAGAACCATCAGTAGTATATCTGATTTGGGCGCTTGGGTCAGCACAAGCAATGGTAACATTTATGGCCCCCGGATAAAAACCAGCTTCGAGGTCAAAAGTTGGTGTGGGTGTGTAAAAGTTTTGGGCTCCTGTATTTATATTGTTGGGAGTTGGATTTGTAAATAACTTAAAGTCAGGAGCGCCGTCTGTAGATCTTCCAACAGAATGATTGGCTTGGGTTTGGTGAACAATCTTGAATGAGTCAACTACATTACCAAAGTTGTTGGATAAAATGACCCAATCCCCTTCGGTTTGAGAAAGCTTGAAACTCGTATGTGTTTCTCCCGATTGTACAATATCCCTTCCGCTACAAAAAATAAGGAGATGATCATTGGCATTTATGGTCGTTGCTGGAAACTGCCATTTCAGAAGGTTTCCTGATCTGTCAGATAAATACCAGTTCGATAAATCGACTGATGCTCCAGTCGTATTAAACAATTCCACCCAGTCTTCATTGTCTCCAAAAACATCTTGTATACCGTTCATATTTGACGCGGAATATTCATTAATTAAGACTTGGCTTTGGGCATTAATTAAAAGAAAAAAGGCACTGATAAGAGAAAATAGTTTCATAGTATATATAGGTAAGTTTTATTTAGTTTTAAATCAACTTTTACACTTATGTTGTCTTAGAGACGCAAATTTCGTTCTGAAGTTGTATTTTTATCAGTTATAATTATGTTCCTATGAGTAAATTTAAAATAATTTCATCTGTTTTTTTAGTAAGCATCTTAATTT
>CAJWCX010000003.1 GCA_913031405.1 uncultured Flavobacteriales bacterium
TTTCATCCATGTCAAAAATTTGCCAAGTCCCTTTAACTAGCTGGGTTACACGTGATTTACACACCGTTATTGTTAATAACTAACAAAGCAAAATGAAACTTTGAGCTAACAAAATGCGTAATTTCATGCAACTAAATATATTTATTATGGAAAATTTAATCAATCAAATTGTTGATGCACCAAAAATGGTCAGCGACAAAATACCTGGAAATATTACTTCCATGGTTCAAGGATCTGATAGAAATGTCTCAAAATGGGTGGGGATGTTCTACAGAGTGGCGGCAACGTTATTCATCCTAGGAGCACTCTATAACCTTGCTAGTCCCTTATGGGGAGACGATCCTTTACCAAGTGATGGTAAAGTTTTAGTGGCTATGTTCGTAGTTCTATTGACTTGGATGTATGCTGCATTTCCAATGTCTGATGTGATTCGTTCTGCAGGAGACTCTCTTGGTTCGTCAGATAGTGGAATCGTAAAGTTTATTTTTGGCGACTTAGTACTTACAAACATTAAAATGGTTGGACACTTAATGGCGATAGTTGCTTTTTTTAGTGCTTGTTTGATGACCTTTGGTTGGTTAATTGATGCACCTGTGATTGGTGTTTTCTCAATGATGGATGGTGGAGCAGTTTCAGAGAACATTTCCTGGATGTTTGATCTTCCTATGGTGGCCACAGCTGATTTTGCCAATTGGGTTGGTTTTGAAGGTGTTGCAGGTGTGATTCAAAATTGGTCCGATTTACAATTTACTTATGAAGGAGGTGAAGCACAATCATGGTCTGGTCTTATTGAGTGTTGTTGGGCATTTGCCGGAGTAGTATTGGTTTTGGCACAGTTGTATGTTTCTTTAGCGATCTATTCTTTCTTGTTTGGATTGGCTTCAAGTTTTATGAACTGGTTTAAAAATCCTTATTTGCCTACTAAGTCGGTTTAATAGGTATTATGAATTGACTAAATGGTCTCTGAAAGGAGGCCATTTTTTTTGCTTGAATGTTTGAATAGATGATGACAGAATATTCATTTACTGAAATACAGAATGATATCTCTTGTATATTTTATGATTTAATCACCTTTAAGTTATGGTATATTAAAAAAGTATCCCTAAATTTGCACCCGTTCAGAGGAACTACATAATAATCATTTACAACAATATTGGCATGTATTTAAATAAAGAAGTAAAAAAGAAGATTTTCAAAAAACACGGTGGGTCCGAAACAAACACGGGATCTACCGAAGGTCAAATTGCCTTATTCACATACAGAATAGGTCATTTAACTGATCATTTGAAAAAAAACAGAAAAGATTTTGGAACCCAGAGAGCCCTTCAATTACTTGTTGGTAAGAGAAGAAGCCTTTTGGACTATCTCAAGTCTAAGGATATTGAAAAATATCGTGAGCTGATAAAAGAATTGAAATTACGTCGTTAATTTTAATTTTTAACGTATTGAAGAGGGGACAATCGATAGTATCGACTGTCCCTTTTGTTTTTAAAAATTTGATAATAAATAAATATGAATATAGGAATAACAAAGACTATCGAGATAGGTGGTAAAACGATCTCCATAGAAACGGGTAAGTTAGCGAAACAAGCCAACGGTTCTGTTGTATTAAGGATGGGAGACACGATGATTTTAGCTACTGTAGTGGCTAACCCAGATGCAAAAGAAGGTGTTGACTTTTTACCACTAACAGTTGATTACAGAGAGAAATTTGCCGCAGACGGAAGAATACCAGGAGGTTTTTTTAGAAGAGAGGCAAGGCCTTCCGAAAGAGAAATTTTAGTAATGAGAATTGTGGATAGGGCGCTACGTCCTTTATTTCCAGACGATTTTCATTCGGAAGTACAGTTGATGATGCAATTGATTGCCTATGACGGTGTCAATAGTCCTGATGCCCTTGTTGGTTTTGCGGCCTCATCTTGTATTGCTGTATCAGATATTCCATTTAATGGTCCAATGTCTGAGGTAAGAGTGGGTAGAGTAAATGGAGAGTTCATTATTAACCCAACTTTGGAAGAAATGGCTGTTTCTGATGTGGACTGTATTATAGCAGGTACCATAGATAATATTGTCATGGTTGAAGGTGAATTGGCAGAGGCTTCTGAAGCTGAAATGGTCGAAGTGATTAAAGTAGCACATGAATCCATTAAATTGCAGTGTCAGTTTCAATTGGATTTAGCCGCTGAAATTCCTTCTTCATCTCCGAAAAGAGAATATTGTCATGAGGATCACAATGATGAGGTTCGTCAGCGAGTAATCGATTTTTCATATGATAAATGCAGAGAAATTGCTCGTCAAGGTATAGCCTCAAAAGAAAAAAGAGCTGAATTATTCGGTGCCGTGAAGGAAGAATTCCTCGAATCTTTAACAGAAGAGGAGACCGAGGAAATTTCCAAATATGTTTCTGTCTATTTCAAAGCTGCAATGAAAAAAGCCGTCAGAGATACGATGCTTGATGACAATATTCGTCTTGATGGTCGTAAATTTGATGAAGTACGTGCTATTTGGTCCGAGGTTGATTATTTACCGACAGCACACGGTTCTGCAGTATTTACTCGTGGAGAAACACAATCGTTAACTACTTTGACTTTAGGTGGAAAGATGGATGAGCAAATGATTGATGACGTAACATTCAAAGGATCAACTCCATTTATGCTTCACTATAATTTTCCACCATTTTCAACAGGAGAAGCCAGGATGAAATTCAGTGTTTCTCGTAGGGAAATTGGTCATGGTAATTTAGCATTAAGGGCATTGAGACCGGTTTTACCAGAGGACAATCCTTATACCATCCGTTTGGTGTCAGAAATCCTTGAATCTAACGGTTCTTCTTCTATGGCAACTGTTTGTGCAGGTACATTAGCACTTATGGACGGGGGAATTCAAATTAAGGCTCCTGTAACTGGTATTGCCATGGGGTTAGTTGCTGAAAATGGAAAATACGCTATTTTATCTGATATACTGGGTGATGAAGATCACTTAGGTGATATGGATTTCAAAATTACAGGTACGGCAAAAGGAATTACAGCATGTCAAATGGATATTAAAGTAGACGGTTTGCCATACGAGGTTTTGATCCAAGCTCTTGAACAAGCAAAAGCTGGACGTCTTCACATCTTAGATAAGATTCTAGAGACACTTCCTGCTCCAAATGCTGATTTGAAGCCTCAAACCCCGAGAGTGGAAGCCTTTAATGTACCGAACGAAATGATTGGTGGTATTATAGGGCCTGGAGGAAAAATCATTCAAGGTCTTCAAAAAGAAACCAATACAACGATTACAATCGAAGAATTGGAGAATGGAGAAGGTCTTGTTCAAGTTCTTTCAAATAATGGCGACGATATGGCCAATGCATTGACAAAATTAAAATTGATTGCATTCCCTCCTCAGGTTGAAGATCAAACTGAGTACGAAGGGGTTGTAAAATCAGTCAAAGATTTTGGTTGTTTTGTGGAAATTATTCCTGGAACTGATGGATTGATTCATATTTCCGAGTTTGCCTGGGAAAAAACAGCTAAAATGAGTGCCGTTTGTAAAGAAGGTGATATGCTCAAATTTAAAGTAATTGGTAAAGATCCAAGAACTAAAAAATGGAAGCTTTCACGAAAAGTCCTTCTTCCAAAACCAGAAAGAAAAGAAGAGTCTAAAGCATAGTATAGATATACAGATGTAAAAAAGGTGCTGCGGCACCTTTTTTTGTTTCTATTAAAAATGGTATTGATTTCCTTTGTATTTTTATGTTCCACAAAATAAATTAAAATGAAAAAAAATTACGTTCTATCGCTACTAATGTTATTATTTTTAGGTAGCTATTCCTTTGGTCAATTGATTATAACTGAATTGGCTGATCCAAATGATAATTCAGGGGCTCGTTATGTAGAATTATATAATGTAAGCTCGAATGATCTTGACTTAACTGATTGGGAATTGCGAAGATGGACCAATGGTGGTTCTAATCCTCAAGGTTCTGGTATTGATTTATCCTCTGTTGGGATATTACCTGCTGGATCTTTTGTCCTTGTAGCTGCGAATGGAACTGAGTTTACGAGTGTCTATGGTTTCGCTCCTGATATTATTGCAGGTACAGGTGGTGCCGCTGATAGTAATGGTGATGACCAAATTGCAATTTTTGATGCTACGGATAATACGATTGATATTTTTGGTGTTCCTGGGGAAGATGGTAGTGGAACTTGTCATGAATTTGAGGATGGTAGAGCAGAAAGGATAGCGTCAGTAAGTGCTTCGAACCCAGTTTGGGATGAATCCGAATGGAATGTATGGGCAGATAGTCCAGTCTCAGGGTGTACGAGTCATACCCAACAACCAGTTAATACCGGTGATGGTATATACGATCCTGGTGCTTGGATAGGTGAGTCTTCAGATGAGCCTACGCTTTCTTCTTCTGAAAATGAATTGACTGGTTTCATCCAGTTTGTTGGATCACCTTCTCCAGAACAGACGTTTGATGTATCGGGTTCAAATCTGTCATCTGATATTTCTATTTCAGTAACGGGTGATTATGAAATTTCTTTGACATCGTCAACTGGATTTTCAACAGGCTTATTATTAAGTCCCGTTTCGGGCGAATTAACGTCAACCACTTTGTTTGTTCGATTGAATGGAACTTCAATGGGTTCACCTGCGAATGCTGAAATTGTTTTGACTTCAGTTGGAGCTAACGATCTTACGGTAACTTTAGTAGGGGAAATCTTAAATCCTGACCCGGTGTTGTTTAGTTCTGAAGACACATTAAATGGCTTTTCTCATTTCGTCGGTACACCTTCAACAGAGCAATCTTTCGAAATTTCAGGTAATTATTTGACTAAAGACGTAACAATTGATGTAACGGGTGAATATGAGATCTCGCTTGGATCTAGTGGTGTTTTTACTAATTCTATCATAATTCCGACATATCAGAATGCCACTGTATTTAACGCGTCGGAAACATGGAACGGTTATATGAATGTTTTTGACCTTCCGTCTAATGGAGGAGGTTATATTTTCGGTCAGCCCTGGGGAGTGGCCGATTTGCAGTCAACTATTGATGTTGGTGCCAATACCATTGAATTACAACCAAATTTCAATACATATGCAGATAATCTAACTGATCCATTTTGGGTTGATCAAACCACAAATGCAGGAAATAAAACCATGGAGGCAAACACTTATGTTGAGCCTGGACCTGCAATAAACGGTAACGACTTTACATTTGTAGGTACGGTTTCTTCATATACCCTAGATGCCGGTTATTCTGCAAAATATTTTATAAAGGCACTAGACCCAAATGCTGGTTATGCTGATGCTTTTGGGGGCTCCAAAACTTTCGATTTACCGCTAAGTGGAGACTTTAGTGTATCAGCTTCTGCATCTGAAATCCCTGCGGGTTTAATTGTTCAATATGGTTTTACTGTAGTAGGTCCTAATGCCAACCCTGCCGACGCATCCGCTTTAGGTTCAGTTGTTGTCAACGGTTCAATTGTTCCTGGTGAAGTTTCACCTACTTCATTTCAAGTAAGACTGAATGGAACAGTTCAAAATGACAATCAGGAGGGAGTTATAACTGTTTCTTCGTCAAGTGAGCCCGGCGCATTCATTGTTAATGCGGGCAATTATTATTATTCACCAGCGCAATTAACAATTTATACTGGTGATACTGTTTATTGGATCAATGATGGTGGTTTTCACAACGTCAATTTTTCAACAAATACTGTAACCGGTGATCCTTACAACAATCCTGAGAGTTTTGTTTCCAGTCCAACCAGTGATTCAGAGCTATATTCATATGTATTTAATACAGCCGGGACATATCAATATGATTGTTCCGTTGGTTCACATGCAGTAAATGGTATGATAGGAACCATAGTTGTTTTGGAGAATTCAGATCCGGACCCGACCACAGTATTTTTATCAGGTGAAACCTTAGATTACAGCGCTTATACAATAGGACAAGTAACTGCCAATGATGCGAATGGTGTGGCTGATTCTGTTGGAGTATTGGTTTCATTAGAAGGTGTGGTTCATTGTATTGATTTTGATGGAAATGAAGGCTTAAGTTTTACCATTATTGATACAGAGAATAATGGTATCAACGTATTTAATTTCAATGATGTAAGTTCCTATGAGGTCACAGAAGGAGATTTGATCAAAGTATGGGGAATTATAGATCAATATAACGGACTAACAGAGGTGATACCGGATAGTATAGAAGTCCTTAACACTGGAAACGCCACAGTTACTCCTTCTATAGTTACGGATTTAAATGAGGATACTGAGTCTCAATGGATTACGATTGAAAATGTAGATTTTGTGACACCTATTGCTTCATTTCCTTCAGGTTCGGGTAATATTGATGTTACCGATGGAACCAACGTTTATACACTGCGAATAGATTCAGATACGGATATTCCCGAATCTTCAACTCCTCAAGGTCCTTTTGATGTGACCGGAGTGGGAGGTCAGTATGATTCTTCGGATCCGTTTGATTCTGGTTATCAGCTTTTCCCATGTGGGTTAGGTAGTTTTGTACCTAGCAGTACTACGCAATTAGACGAGACCGCGACATTAAATGTATTCCGAGCTTATCCAAATCCTTTTAATGATATGATTCATGTTAGTTTAACTCATCAGGGGGCCTTCGACATAGTTGTGAGAGATGTTCAAGGTCGTACACTATTACTTGAGTCCATGAGTCAATCTATGGATATAGATACAAAAGATTGGTCTTTTGGAGTATACATGATTTCTCTTCAAGACTCAGAGGGCCGTATTCAGTTACAGAAAGTCATTAAATAATCGATTTAATTTCTATAATTTTAAGGGCTACAAAAATGTGGCCCTTTTTTATTTTCAAGTCTTATATAACGAATTTATCCACTCATGCCAACTGAAGAAACAAAAGAAAAATCATGGTTTAGTAGGCTTTTTTGGCCGATATTTTTATCGCTGACATTAAGCAGTTTGCTTTTCTATATATTGATGGTTTTTGGTCTTTTCGGTATCTTCTCTTTGTTTGGTGATGACACTTTGGAATTAGAGCCCAATACTATTTTACACCTAAAATTGGATGGGCCGATTCGTGAATCTTCGAATGTCGAATTCGATCCTATGAGTTTCAACTTGACTTCTCAAATGGGGCTTGCTGATATATTATTTGGTCTTGAGAAAGCTTCATCGGATGTTAATGTTAGAGGTTTATTTATTGATTTTGGTGATATCGATTGCGGAATGGCAACTGCAAAAGAATTGCGTGATGCTATTTTAGCTTTCCAAAAAAGCGGAAAATTTGTTTTGGCTTATAATTCTGGTGAATATATTAGCCAAAAGGCCTACTATATTTCATCTGTTGCCGATGAAGTCTATGCATTTCCTAAATCGGTTTTTGAATGGAAAGGATTGGGCGGAGAGGTTCAGTTTTTTAAAGGCTTATTAGATAAACTAGATGTAGATATCGAAATTATTCGAGGTTCGAACAACGATTTTAAAAGTGCTGTAGAGCCTTTTTATAGGAAAAGCATGAGTGATTCCAGTAGAATTCAGACTGAGAGATATTTATCATCTATGTGGTCCATGTATCTTTCAGAGATAGGAAAAACAACTCAAATCAATAAAGACACTTTGGATGCTTATGCTGAGGATTTGAGGATAAGGGATGCATCCGAGGCTTATGGTTTAGGTTTGATTGATGGTTTAAAGTATCGGGATGAAATTGAGAAGATTTTAATGAAAAAGACAAAAGTGTCTACATCGGCTGATTTGCTATTTTTTGATTTTGATACCTACTGCAAGCGCTTGTTTGTTAAAGATCAAAATGTAGTAGAATTTTCTGATCCAAAAATAGCTGTTGTTGTTGCCGAGGGAGATATATCAGTCGATGGGGAAGGTGTATCGAGCACAACGATTTGCAATCATTTCTCCAAAGTAAGGGAAGACGAAAGTATCAATGCAGTGGTTTTTCGGGTGAATAGTCCCGGTGGAAGTGCCCTTGCTAGTGAAGAGATCTGGCGCGAGGTTGAGCTGACAAATAAGATTAAGCCAGTCATCGTTTCCATGGGAGATCTAGCGGCTTCCGGTGGCTACTACGTTGCAACGCCGGCTACTCGTATATTTGCATCCCCCTCCACAATTACGGGTTCGATAGGGGTGTTTGGAATGATTCCTTATACCGGGGATATGTTAGAAAATAAATTGGGCATCACATTTGATTATGTGTCTACGCATTCACATGGCGTACTTTCTTTAAATAAAAAGCTGACTGATAAAGAGCTGATGATTGTAAAGGAAAAAACGGATGAGGTTTATCAGCTTTTTCTGAGTCGAGTGGCATCAGGAAGAAAAATGGAGCTTTCAAAAGTCCATCGGGTAGCTAGGGGTAGGGTATGGACAGGAGTTGACGCCTTGAGTATTGGCTTGATAGACGAGTTAGGTGGAATGAAAGACGCACTCATGTATGCGAAAAAATTGATTCGATCGAAGGATGCATCAGTAATCTATTATCCGAAGATTAAAGAGAATGGACTTGAAAATCTTGTTCGATTTTTAGAGGAAGAAAACAGTCTTGAATCAAAATCGCTATTGCATCACCCATTATTGAATGAAATGGACAAAAATATTCATAGAATAGAGCAAATGAAAGGTATTCAGATGAGAATGCCCTACGATATTAAAATAAATTGAAGTTAATAAAGCTTAGGAAACTTGGACGGGTTTGATTCATGCATCACAGCATAGACCTCCTCTATGATATCATCTACATTTGGCTTGGAAAAATAATCACCATCAGACCCATAAGCAGGGCGATGATCTTTTGCGCTTAACGTGACTGGAGCAGAATCGAGGTGGAAAAAAGCATTTTGGTCAACCATAATCTTGTCTAGGATATAAGCTGTGGCACCGCTACTTACATCTTCATCTACAATAAACAAACGATTTGTTTTCTCTACTGATTTTACAATCATTTGATTAATATCAAATGGAATCAAGGTTTGAACATCAATCAACTCAACAGAAATTCCAAGTTGACTCAGTGACTTTTCAGCAATTTCACATAAATTAAAGGTTGATCCGTAGGAAACAATGGTAAGATCATTTCCTTCTTTAACAATTTCGGGAACCCCTAGAGGTTCATTGTAAGATCCAATATTATTAGGTAGCTTTTCTTTTGTGCGATAACCATTTAAAGGTTCCACCACTAAAGCAGGTTCATCCGCTTCCAAAAGGGTATTATAGAATCCTGCGGCTTTAGTCATGTTTCTAGGAACACAAACCTGAATTCCTCTAAGTGCATTGATGACCATCCCCATGGGAGACCCACTGTGCCATATACCCTCTAATCTATGACCTCTTGTACTAATGATTAAAGGAGCTTTTTGCCCTCCTTTTGTCCTATATTGAAGGGTAGCCAAGTCGTCCGACATGACCTGAATCGCATAGAGGAGATAGTCAAGATATTGAATCTCTGCAATAGGTCGTAGACCTCTCATTGCCATCCCGATTCCTTGTCCGATGATAGTGCATTCACGAATACCTGTATCGAATACCCGTTCTTCTCCAAAGTTTTCTTGAAGTCCTTCTAAAGATTGATTTACGCCACCGATTTTCCCAGCATCTTCGCCGAAAATAAGGAGCTCAGGGATTTGTTCAAGTTTCTTTTTGAAATTTTCTCTTAGAATGATTCTCCCATCTTCCATCGGAGCAGATTCGTCATAACTTGGAGGAAGATGTTTGATATGTGAAATACTTTGCTCTGACTCAGAATATAGGTGAGAACTATAACGATCGTGAGCGTTTTCTATTTTTGACTTGATCCAATTGGCCAAAGAGGTTTTCTCAGTACTTTCCTCACTGGCCATCATTCGAAGAACACTTCGTGCAGTAGTCAAAATGTCTTTTCGGATAGGCTCATAAGCTTTTTCTAGGTTCTCTGATTCTTTAAGGATAAAAACCTTTTGAGAGCTTGATTGAGCAGCATTTTTCATTAATGAACAAGCTTCCTTTAAATCAGAATTAATGTCTTCGGCGAACCCCTTCCAAGCTTTGTTTTTTGCTTCTCTTATTGTTTTTTTTGCATCGGCCTGTATTTTTTCTAATTCATCTTTAGTGGCCAATATGTTTCCGTTTGCATTAAAAGCAATAATCCACTCTTTGAATTTCTCAATACAGTCAAAATCTTTTTCCCATTGTAACCTCTCAGGACTTTTGTAACGCTCATGAGAACCAGATGTTGAGTGTCCCTGCGGTTGGTTGACTTCTTTAACGTGAATGAGCACAGGAATATGTTTCTCTCGAGCAATTGTGACAGCCTTCTCATAGGTTTCACAGAGGTGAGGGTAGTCCCATCCTCGAGTGACAAAAATCTCATACCCGTTTTTGGTCTCCGTGCGTTGCATGCCAGCCAATGCGTCAGATATAGATCCTTTGGTAGTTTGATATTTTCGGGGTACAGAAATACCATATCCATCGTCCCAAACAGACATTACCATAGGAATTTGCATAACGCCAGCGGCGTTAATCGATTCCCAAAATGGTCCTTCTGAAGTTGAAGCATCCCCTATGGTTCCAAATGCGACTTCATTTCCATTGTTGGTAAATTTCTTTGATTGGTCAAGTGCGCTTAATTTTTTATTTTCACGATATACTTTCGATGCTTGTGCCAAACCAACAAGACGAGGCATTTGTCCTGCTGTAGGCGAGATATCTGCACTGCTATTTTTTTGGTTCATGAGGTTTTTCCATGCTCCATTTTCATCCAAATTACGAGTAGCATAATGTCCTCCCATTTGTCGTCCCGCAGATTGAGGTTCGATAGATACATCTGTATGGGCATAAAGTCCCGAAAAGTATTGCTCCAATGTAAGTTCCTCTATGGCCAGCATGATTGTTTGGTCTCGGTAGTATCCCGATCTGAAATCACCATTTTTAAATTGCTTAGCTAATGCGATCTGAGCCAATTCTTTTCCGTCACCAAATATGCCAAACTTGGCCTTTCCCGTTAATACCTCCTTTCTTCCAAGAAGTGATGCTTCTCTGGATTCACAAGCCAGTTTAAAATCAAACAAAACCTGATTTTTAAATGTGTTAAAGTCGAGATTTTTCTTTGTTAGTGTGCTTTTTTCTGACATACATAAATGATGGTCTACAAATATATATAAAATTGCATGTTTAATGAGGCATTTTGAATGCTCAAATTTTCTCTTATCTTTGACACATTAGATTGTGTTAACTCTTATTTGTCTTTGTCATGTTATGCATTGAATTATGTGCTTCATCCATAGAAGCCCTCAGGCTTGCTAAAGATCTCAAAATTAATCGTGTAGAGGTTTGTCAAAATCTTGAATCTGGAGGTTTAACCCCTTCTGTTTCTTTGGTGAAAACAGCGCTTGAAATGAAGCTTAGAACTCATGTTTTGATTCGTCCAAGGGTGGGTGGATTTATCTATTCGAATCAAGAGTTAGAGCTCATTGAAAAGGAAATATCAT
Organism: uncultured Flavobacteriales bacterium; assembly: GCA_913031405.1. Classification (GTDB taxonomy): domain Bacteria; phylum Bacteroidota; class Bacteroidia; order Flavobacteriales_D; family Crocinitomicaceae; genus UBA952. The sequence goes on from CAJWCX010000003.1 coordinate 11,475, forward strand.
TTTTTAATGATATGGGAGTAGGTGGTGTCGTAACTGGTGCTTTATTACCAGATCATAGAATCAATTCAAGTTTCCTACTAAAAGTGAAGAATAGCTTTCCTAACATAGACATTACTTTTCATAAAGCCTTTGATGATACTCCTGATTGGCAGGCTTCTTTGGACACACTCATTGAATGTGGAGTCAATAGGGTGCTAAGTTCTGGTTGTAAGAATCATGTTATTAAGGGAATGTCCACCCTAAAATTAATGATTGAGCATGCTCGTGACCGCATCGAAATTATTCCTGGCGGAGGTTTAAATGATCAAAACATTGATTTTTTTGTGAAAAACATTCAGCCCAAGTGGATCCATTTTTCAGGTTGTAAAAAAATGATAGACCGTAGTACTTCTAATTTCGAATCTACTTTATTAAAATTAGATACTGGTATGGTTGAGAATATGATTAAAGCAGTAAAATCTTATTCCTTTTCAATAGGTGCTATTTCATCTGACATATAGTCTCCAGCCTTCAATTTACCTACAATCTTAGAAAAACATTCTAAGGTGAAGTTCACATCTTCAATTGTATGAGATGCCGTGGGAATCAGTCTTAAAATGATCATGCCTTTTGGAACTACTGGGTAAACCACCATCGAACAGAACACATTAAAATTTTCTCTTAAATCATAAATTAGGTTGGTGGCTTCAGGAATTGAACCGTTGAGGTAAACAGGTGTTACACATGAATCTGATGGTCCGATTTCAAATCCATTTTCGACCAATCCAGATTTTAAGGCATTGGTAATCTCCCACAATTTATCTTTATGAGAGGTGTCTCTTTTCATGATTTCCAATCTTTTGAGGGCTCCCTTGACCAAAGTCATGGGTAAGGACTTTGCAAAAATTTGAGACCTCATGTTGTAGCGAAGGAATTCGATCACCTGTGCATCACTAGAAATGAATCCACCAATGAGTGCGAAAGATTTCGCGAAAGTTCCAAAATATACATCTATTCCATCTTGGCAATGTTGCTCTTGACCCGTACCACCACCCTTTGCACCAAGTGTACCTATACCATGCGCATCGTCAACGAATAGTCTAAAGTTGTATTTTTCTTTTAAAGCAACGATTTCTTTCAATTTACCTTGATCACCTCGCATTCCAAATACCCCTTCTGTAATCACCAATATGGCTCCGCCAGTTTCTTCGGCTAGTTTTTCGGCTCGGATAATTTGTTTTTCACAGTCTTCGACGTCATTGTGTTTGAACACATATCTTTTTCCCATATGCAATCTAACACCATCAAGAATACAGGCATGTGATTCTGCGTCATAAACGATTACATCCTTTCGGTCTACAAGAGCATCTATACACGATAGAACAGCCTGATATCCGAAGTTACATAGGATGGTGTCTTCTTTCTCGACGAATTCAGAAAGCTCATCTTCTAGTTTCTCATGGAAGTCCGTGTTGCCACTCATCATTCTTGCTCCCATCGGATGCGAAAATCCATGTTCTTGAGCTACTTCAGCATCGTATTGTCTCACTTCAGGGTCATTGGCAAGACCGAGGTAGTTGTTTAAAGACCAGTTTAGCATTTTACGCCCCCTAAACTCCATATGAGGACTAATTTCTCCTTCTAGTTTTGGAAATGTAAAATACCCATGAGATCGCTTTGCATGAATCCCTAAAGGTCCTCTGTTTTCTTTGATTTTTTCAAAAATATCCGCTGACATAAACTCTAACTTAAATTTTAGCTTACAAATTTAGACAATATTAGTATAGACAGGGACATTTGATTAAAAAATATATCAAGTGCATCATATGGCGCAGACGAAACTATATGCAGGAAAATCCGTATATCATTAATGTTATGGGAGAAAGACATAGTAAAAGGAGCACAACCGCATTGTTTATTGCAATCGTTGCACTCCTTATTTCTTTAGTGAATCTGTATTTGTTAACAGATATGCCGGGTGTCGATCAATAGTAAATTGCTCTTCTTACCTTGGTGATATATTTGGCGAGTCTTATGACTTGCTTGGTATACCCGTATTCATTGTCGTACCATGTATATAAAATCACACTTTTTCCGTCTTTAGAGGCCAAAGTTGCTTTCGAATCGTATACCGCACAGCAAGTATTTCCAATAATGTCATTGGATACCAATTCAGAATCTATAGAAAAATAGATCTGATTCACGAGGTCTCCATTTAAGGCTTCATGTTGAACCGTTTTGTTGATTTCATCAACACTGGTTTCTTTATGAAGCTCAAGGCTAAGAATAGCCAATGAACCATTTGGCGTAGGCACTCGAACAGCGTTAGCAGTGAGTTTATCTTTAAGGTCCGGAATAACTTTTGTTACCGCTTTGCCTGCGCCTGTAGAAGTAATTACCATGTTAATGGCAGCTGATCTTCCTCTTCTTGGCTTTTTATGCATGTTGTCCAATAGGTTTTGATCGTTGGTGTATGCATGTACAGTTTCGATATGACCTTTTTGAATACCATACTTGTCATTTACGACTTTCAGTACAGGCGAAATGGCATTAGTTGTACACGAAGCGGCCGAGTAAATATTTTCATTTTCAATGTCTAAGTCATGCTGATTGATTCCATATACAATATTTGGAATTTCTTTTCCCGGAGCAGTCAATAACACTTTGGAAACACCATTAGATTGGAGGTGTCTTGAAAGAGCCTCTCTATTTGTAAAGACTCCTGTATTATCTATGACTAGCGCATTGTTAATTCCATATTCACTGTAATCAATGTCTTCAGGATTTGACGCACTGATCATGTGTACCTTTTGTCCATTAATGATAATGGCATTATTTGCAGTATCTTCGATTACAGACCCTTTAAATGCACCATGAACAGAGTCATTTCGGAGTAAGGATGCTCTTTTAATGATGTCAGCCTCAGAATTCCCTCTTGTAACAATGGCTCTTAATCTTAATTGCTGACCCTTTCCAGCTTGTTTGATGAGCTCTCTCGCGGCAAGACGTCCGATTCGACCAAATCCATATAAAACAACATCTCTGGGCTCAATATCTCCATGTTCAGGTTTAAGTAATGAAAGCTTACTGGATAAGAAATCTTTTTTCGAAGAATATTCACCTTGTTCTATAATCCACTCGTTTGCTAACTTTCCAATGTCCATTTTTGCTGGAATCAAATCCATTTCCAATAAACATGCAGCCAATTCCGAGGTAGTAAATACGTCAATAGGTTGACTGACTACCTTTTTTGAATATTCGTGTAGGTTTAATATTTCTGATATCGTAATATCTGTAAGATGGTTTCTAAAAAGAACAAGCTCGATTCCTTTATCGTAGAGTAATTCTCCAACTTTGTTTTGAAGTTTAACGGCAGCTCTTTCTTTTTTCAATTGAACTTTTAAGCCTTTTTCATAGCCTATTTCCATTTCCATTTTTTTTGATTTGTTGATTTGTAATAAAAAAAGCCGCCAAAAAGGCAGCTTAATTATGATTTTATCCTAGATAGGATTTTAAAAGTTTATTTCTCGAAGTATGACGAAGTCGTCGAATTGCTTTTTCTTTTATTTGTCTTACCCTTTCACGGGTTAAATTGAATTTTGAACCAATTTCTTCCAAGGTTAAACCATGGTTCATGCCAATTCCGAAGAACAAACGAATGATTTCTCTTTCTTTATCCGTAAGGGTGCTTAATGAGCGCTCAATTTCTTTTTGAAGTGATTCCGCCATTAACATTTGATCTGTTTTTGGCGCGTCATTATTTGCCATCACATCCATTAAGGTTCCCCCATCTTCATTGGTGGTTAATGGAGCATCCATTGAAACATGACGTCCTGAAACATTTAAGCTCTCCTTAATTTTATCTTCAGGAACTTCTAATGCCTCAGCAAGTTCTTCGGCTGATGGAGGTCTTTCGTATTCTTGTTCTAGTTTAGAGAAAGCTTTGTTGATCTTGTTCAGCGAACCAACTTGATTCAATGGAAGTCTTACAATCCTTGCTTGTTCAGCGAGCGCTTGAAGAATAGACTGACGAATCCACCATACAGCGTAAGATATAAACTTAAATCCACGCGTCTCGTCAAATTTTTGTGCTGCTTTAATCAAACCTAAGTTTCCTTCATTAATTAAATCTGGAAGTGTCAATCCTTGATTCTGATACTGTTTTGCAACAGAAACGACAAATCTCAGGTTGGCTCGTGTCAATTTTTCTAAAGCCAATTGATCTCCGGCTTTGATTTTTTTCGCAAGTTCTACTTCTTGCTCAGCAGTGATTAGATCTTCACGACCAATATCTTGCAAATATTTGTCTAAAGATTGACTTTCACGATTTGTTATAGATTTCGTTATTTTTAACTGTCTCATATGGTTTTATCGGTGATTAAAACTGTTATTTCTCCCTCCAATATGGAAGAGCAAAGTAACGCCAAAAAAAAGGAATAGAAAAATTTTATCTGACTTTTTTTCGAATGATTTTTGCCGGCAGAAGTTGAGCAAAAACCGTGCCTTTTTTATTATTTTCAAAGTCCAAATCCTACATAATCTTTTCTACCGCTTGCTGTCATTATTTCTAAGAGGATTCCTCGGTTGGAATCATTCAATTTAGAGGTGAGTTGTTCAATGGTTTGTACAGCTTCATTATTTATTTTTGTTATGATAACTCCTTCAGTTAATCCAAGTGATTTTAATTTGCCTGGATTGATGGATTTTATTTTTACACCATAACTAATACCTAGAGATTTTTTTTCTTTTTCACTAAGCGTTTCGAATGTGGCCCCCAGGGCTTGATTGTTTTTGATTTCTTCTTTCGCAATCAAATCTGTTTGTCCTTCTTTGTTTCTCAAAACGATTTCTTTAGTTTGCTCGTTACCATTTTTGTTTCTAATGGTTACGGTTACTTTATCTCCAGGTCTCATTCTGCCTATCTCTTCCTGAAGTTCAGCAGAGGAATTGACCTCTTTCGTTCCAATTTTCAAGATGACGTCTCCGGACTTGATGCCTGATTTTTCTGCACTTCCGTTTTCAACAACTTCAGCCACATAAACTCCTTTAAGATCTGGGAGGTCCATTTCCGTTTTAATTTCCTGCGATACATCCGCAATTTGCACTCCCAGATAACCTCTTTGGACGATGCCGTAATCAATGAGGTCTCTCATTACTTTTTGAACAAGATTTACAGGAATAGCAAATGAATATCCAGAATAGCTTCCGGTTTGTGAAGCAATTGCGGTATTTATTCCTACCAACTCACCATTTGAATTCACAAGCGCACCACCACTGTTTCCTGGATTCACAGCGGCATCTGTTTGAATGAATGATTCGATAGGAAAAATATTCTTATCTGGATTGTTATTTAACAGATTTATATTGCGTGCTTTGGCTGAGACAATCCCGGCTGTTACAGTCGAGGTTAGGTTGAATGGATTTCCAACAGCTAGAACCCATTCACCTATTTCTAATTGATCACTGTTTCCAAGTGATATAGCCGGAAAATTCTCTCCTTCTATTTTGATCACGGCTAGGTCCGTTGAAGGATCGGTGCCGATCACTTTGGCGTCGTGTTTAGAATTATCATTCAAAATTACTTGGATTTCACTTGCATTATCAATCACATGGTTATTGGTAACGATATAACCTTTCGAAGATATAAAAACACCTGATCCAGCGCCTTGTCCAAACTGCTTGAACTCACGTCCCCCAGCACCTGGTCCGTAAAAAAATTCCTGGAACATATCTCTTTGGAATGAGGTATGAACCACTTTAGTGGTGACGTGGACCACCGAGTTAATTGAATTTCTTGATGCCTCTCTAAAATCAACTGAACTAGACCCAATGAGATTGGTATTGTACAGTGGGATGTCTCTTTTACCATCAATGACAAGATCCGAGATCTTTTTATCGTTTGATTTTGGGGTGGTGTTTTCATTCTCTTGATTTGCGATAAATAATAGAAGCGGTAAGGTTCCACCTATGATTCCAATAAATATGGTTTTGATTAATGCGTATTTCTTCATGAGATAAATTATTGATTACACAAGTTTAACATGTAAAATTAGTATTTAGGTACACTGGTCTTGTTAAAGATTGTTAAGCTCTAAATATCCAAAATCAATTCAATAATCGATATCTTTGTTTTTTATGAAAGTAGCTTTCTCAAAGTATCAGGGTGCTGGAAATGATTTTGTCATTATGAATGCACATGCTTTAGGTGACCTCATTCTGAATACTGAACAGATTCAATTCATCTGCAATAGAAAGTATGGTGTAGGTTCCGATGGTTTAATCCTAATCAGGCCTTCAGATCAACAGGATTTCGAAATGGATTTTTATAATCCTGATGGTTCGCAAAGTTTTTGTGGAAATGGTGCTCGATGTGCAGTTCACTATTTCTATGAAAATAATTTGGCAACCAACAACCCTTGTTCCTTTAAGGCGATTGACGGCGTACATCAGGCCTATAAATGTAAAGATGAGATAAAGATTGAAATGAGTCGTATTGGCAAGGTGGAGGCTATTACTCTTTCTGTAGACGGGGTCAATCAGGAAGGATATTTTTTAGATACAGGGTCTCCTCATTTTGTAAATTTTGTAGAACAAAAAGGTGACCTTGATGACATCTTGAATTTTGGAAAGCGTATTCGGTTTTCGAGAAGGTATGAGTCTAAAGGTGTTAATGTCAATTTGGTGGATACTGTAGCTCAAGATAAAATTTTGATCAGGACTTACGAACGAGGTGTTGAAAATGAAACTCTTTCTTGCGGAACTGGAGCGACGGCTTGCGCATTGATATATGCCCAAGTGCATCAGTGTAAAAATAATTTAATTCAAGTTCAAACGAGTGGGGGTATACTCCATGTTTCTTTTGATCAATTGGAATCGGGTTCGTTTTCAAATGTCTATTTGATAGGGCCTGCAAAACATGTATTTAATGGACAAATTGATATTTGATTTTTCGTTTAATCATCTGAAATATCTTCAAGAATATAATGGAGGTGACGCGTTGTCTTTATGGATTTTTCATGTGGATAAAATACCACCTCATGTTGGGATATCACAAGACGGATTTTTTTATAGCTTAAAAAGTAATGGAAAAGATTACTCTTTGGAAAGTTCAGTTTTTCAAATAATTGAAAATAAAAGCATTAAGTGCTTAATAGTAAAGTTAAGAAACAAGTCAAACAAAGCTGTTATACAAGCTGTTTTTGATCAATACGAAAGAGCTTTTTCTGCAGAGGTTTCTTGTTTGACGCCTATCAAAGAAATCCTTGGTCTTGATAAATATATTCCGAAATTATCGTCTTTGCTATTTGAATTAGAAAGTCGAAATATGATTGTGGGGTACTGTGGTTTTAATGTAACAAAATCGGAGTGTGGTATTTTGAATTATGACGTCTCAGACATTGATAAACGATTGAATCTTCTCCATGCTTAAAACGGATCGTATTTTTTTAAGATTGGTTGAGCATAAAGATGCCGCAATGATATTGTCATGGGAAAAATTAGATGAACTGCTCAATATTACAGAGTTTGATGAGCCCCCTTCGATTCAATTGATGGAAAAACTGATTGATGAACAAAGAAATGTCCTGGAGTCTGGGCAGGTTCGTTTTGTAGTCTGTTTGTCAGACTCCAACGTGCCTGTGGGTCTTGTTGATTTGTATCAGATTAATTTTTTGACTGAAACTGGAGAGATTGGTGTTGTTATTGTGAATGAACAAAACAGAAATCAAGGTTATGCGAAAGAAGGGTTACGTTTGGTTCAGACATATGCTCATGACGTCCTTGGGATTCAGTCGGTTATCGCCCGAGTAGACAAGAATAATGCAGCTAGTAACGCTCTTTTTAGCAGTTTGGGGTATAAATTGGATGAATCAATACGGGTCACCGGGGGTAAGAATGAATTTAAAATAATGTTATAGGGATATGAAACGGAAGTATATCATAGGTTTAAGCGTATTGATTGTTATGGTGATAGCTGTATCATTACTAGTACCCAAATTGAAGTTGTATTTTGCGAGTG
>CAJWCX010000004.1 GCA_913031405.1 uncultured Flavobacteriales bacterium
AAATACAAACAAGTAGACCTACAGCAACATTGATTCTAATCCAATTTCGTCTCCAGCCTTTTCTGAGGCTTAAATAGAATTGTTGAATCTCTTTTTCCTTTCTTAGTACTTTTTCAGCATGTTTCTTTCTGCTCTCTTTTTGGTATTCATTCCATTTTTCAGCTCTTGTCTTGGTTTTATATTTGGTCCTTTTCTCCTTTTTTGATGATGGGTTGATGAGTGCTTCATAAGCCTCGTTGATTTGAACAAACTTTTCATGAGCTTTTGGGTCATCATTTACATCAGGGTGATATAATTTGACCAATGCCCGATAACTCTTCTTGATCTGAGATTTTGACGCTCCTTCTGGAAGGTTGAGGATTTTATAATATTTTTTTCCAGACACTTTCATTGGTTTTTACAGCCGTCATTCGGCGATCTAATTTGCCGTTTTGAGTAAATTGAAACTTATTCAATACAGTGTATAATTTCGGAATTTCATAGGGGTGAATATTTTTTGAAAATATTTTTTTGCTTATGATTTGAGGAGTCTGACCTTTGAATACAATTGCAATTTTTTGACCAAATTCTTTATCTTCAACACCCATAATCATAAAATCAAGGTCAAAAAATTTAGCCATTTTTTGTTCCAATTCTTCAGGATTTATCTTATAACCACCGGTATTAATGACAAAGTCTGATCTTCCCAACCATTTAAAAGATGAACAATCGATAAGTTCAACAATATCATTTGTCCTTAATTTTCTATCTCTTATTGCTGGGTAATAAATCTCAAGACAGCCATTTTTTATATCAAAAGAAACCCCCGGAAGGGCACGGTAGGTATTTTCACCCTCATAACCTGTCTTTTTTAAGGCAACATGTGATAGTGTTTCAGTCATTCCATAACTATGATGAACCGTTATTTCATTAGAAATCAATTGGTTTTCTATGTTTAAGTTAATGGCTCCCCCTCCAACAATAACGTTTTGTATATTTTTTAATATTTGCAGGCCTTTAGAATCATTTATAAAACTATCAAGTTGTTTTGGGAATAGGGCGATGAAGTCAACCTTGAAACGGATATAGTTATAAGTAAGACTACTCACTGGTGTGACATGGAGATGCATTCCACTAATCATTGCGCGGACAATCATCATTAGCCCGGCTATAAAATCCACAGATATGCATAAGATGGCTGATTGTTTTTCTTGAAGTTTAAAATAGTCAATTGAATTTTGTGCTGAGGCAAGCAGAGACTTCTTACTGAATTGAATCAATTTTGGAGTCCCTGTTGATCCAGATGTCTTACAAGTTATTCGATTAGAATCATTTTTTAGCATTTTCAAAATATCTTCAATTCTTTCTTTTTGCTCGAAAGTGTGATAGGTGATTTTGAAATGTGGGTTTGGTTTTATCATTAAAATTCAATATCTAAATTGAATAGGTTCTTCAGGGTAATGAGTTTGGGATTCTTTTTAGAAAGAGCTTCGAATTTATCATTACCATTTAAGAACTTAACCTCTTCATCCGGGTTTTCAATCAGATCTAATTCAATTTCAATGAAATGATTTTTGAGCTGTTCTCTTAAAAAGTTAATCAACTCTCCTAGTAGGGGGTTAATGTAGTCAATTTGAATTTGATTGTCCACACTGATTTTAATCTTTTCGTTGGTTTCAAATAAGGGGTCTCTTTTTACTAAGGCATTATAAAATGTTTCCATTCCTTGATCTTTGACTCGAAAAGCATACTGTCTCCACAGTAAAAGTGCTTTTTGTATGTTGACTTTTTCTCTAGGCAGTGCATCTTCCTTTTTGTTTTTTTCTTCTCGTTCGTTTTGAAGGATTTCTTTGATGGATAGATGCTTTGCCCCGATACTTGATTTTTTCAAGGTTTTGATTTTAGGAATGGTTATGGGTTTTTCGACCATTTCTTTTTTTACCGGAGTTTTTATTTTTTGATCCTTTTTCTTTTCTCGAAGTGATTGTTTAGAAAAGGGTAGAAGCTCAATAGGCTCAGTTAATTTTTTTTTTTTTTCGTGCTCTTGTTTCAGTGAACAGAGCTCCATTAGGCAAACTTCCACCAGCAAGCGCTGATTTTTAGAAGCTTTATAAGCCACGTCTGTCTTGCTGATGGCATTCAATGCACGCATGACCAAATGTGGATCCATATTCTTGGATTGTTCCAAATATTTTGATTTGATTGCGTCAGGAACTTCAAGTAGTTGAACTGATTTCGCGTCTTTACAAACCAATAAATTGCGATAATGACTTGCCAAACCTCCTATAAAATGGTGCGAGTCAAAACCTTTTTCAACGACTTCATTAAACAAAAGCAAGCTTGAAGAAATATCTTCATTCATTGAGAATTCGACAAACTTGAAGAAGTAGTCGTAATCTAGGATATGAAGATTATTAATTACATCTTTATAAGTGATTTGTTCACCCGAAAAGGTGACCATCTGGTCAAACACGGATAAGGCATCTCTAAGTGCACCATCTGCTTTCATAGCAATCATATGCATCGCTTCAGGTTCAGCTTTTACCTTTTCCTTTTTCGCAATTTCGATGAGGTGATCTCCAATGTCTCTGACTTTGATTTTTGAAAAATCAAATATTTGACAACGAGATAATATAGTAGGAATAATCTTATGCTTTTCCGTTGTTGCCAATATAAATATGGCGTGCTTCGGCGGTTCTTCTAGTGTTTTTAAAAACGCATTAAAGGCATTGGTTGAAAGCATATGTACCTCATCAATAATATAAACTTTAAAGTCTCCAAGTTGTGGCGCAATGCGAACCTGATCAATGAGGTTTCTAATATCATCAACAGAGTTGTTCGAGGCTGCATCTAACTCATAAATATTCAATGAAGCTCCTGAGTTAAAACTTTTACAAGACTCACAATCATCACAGGCCTCAACATTTTCTGTTCGCTTGGTACAATTAATCGTTTTTGCCAATATACGGGCTGTTGTCGTTTTACCAACACCGCGCGATCCGCAAAACAAAAACGCTTGCGCAAGATGGTTGTTTTTTATGGCGTTTTTGAGCGTACTGGTAATTGATTTTTGCCCTACAACCGTATCAAAAGTTTGAGGTCGGTACTTACGTGCAGAAACAATAAAATCACCCATAAAACAAAGATATTGATTTATATCAATCAAATGATAAAATGAGTTTATCTTCTCGGATAAATCTCAACGAGGGTCCCATTTGTTGGTCCCCATAGCTTTAAATTACTTGGTATCTCGAACCTCGAATCTTCTCGTACTTCGATTATTTCTTCTGCGTTTTCATATAGAACCGTTCGTAATTCAATTTTTTCTTGAGAGACAAAAATGAGGTTGAATTGATTCACAGCTTCGGCATCTCTAGTCCAAGACTTTAGATCATCAGCCATTCGAAGAGGTGCTCCCCAACATCCTTCTCCAGCATATACAATTCCCTTGTTATCGTTCCTTATAAATCCTTCATCAGCATCATCCGATTTATCACTTATTATGGGCCAAGTTATTTTGCAGGTATGAGAGTCATTCTCTAAGCATAGTCTTACATTTTTAAATTTCTCAAATTCGGGGACAAAGTTTTTATATTGTGTCTGCATCTCTTTTTTCCATTTAACGTGAGCTCTCACGGGTCTGTGGTATTGTGGTATTTGCCAATAATAATCCTTATGTTTTTTTAATGTTCTTTTTAAAAACAGTTTTTGAGCTCCAAACTTCAATATTTCAGAATTTAAGGATATAATATTCAATAATGTACCCCCAAAAGTGGTCGAATAAAATACCCTCCGACTTGGAACATCGAACAAACGAATCATGACCTTGTTTCCCAGCTCATGGTTTCCTCTAGTGACCACCATAGGCGTTATTCTTCCATCACCACTGATACAAGACTCCCAATCTTTAAACCATTCCTTCCATTGTTTCTCCGTATCAATCGCTGTAAAATCTCCATTAAATAAAACGGCATCTACTTTGAGCTTAGAAACCATCTTATTTGCTTTAGTTCGATACTCCCGCAAGCTTCGAGAATCACCACCGGCAATAAAGGCCAATTTATCTTCGGATTGATCACTGACTGTGCTAAAATAATAGATTGTACTCTGGTCATCGCTGTCAATCAAGGCAAAATAGTATTTCGTTTTGGCTTTTAACCTTGTCAATCTGCAGATATGATTGTGCATACCCTTGTAGTGATTTTCAATAAAATTCTTCTGATTGGCTTGAAGCTCCAATTCTCCATCTGGCTTGATAGTGTCTATCCAAATTCCTTTGAACGAACCGCTAAGTTGATTCCAAATGATGGTCGCTTCATATGAGGCATTGGTGTTAAATACGATTCTGACAAATTCGGTTTTAGACTGTGCTAATGTATTGATTAGTGCAACCAGAGCCAAAGTTGTGAACCATTTCGGGTTACAATTTTTAAATACTTTCAATAGTTCAATATCTCTATTTGAAGTCTTTTTTACTGACACCATCGTTTATTTTGATTTCGCTAGTAGTATATGTAATTACCTGAGGTCCTATGGTGAGTGTTGATGTATGAGGCATCATAACACCATCAATAGATTTGTATTCAGATAAATCCGTGGTTTGTATCATCTTTTGTCCTTGTGCCTCTCTCATTTCCTCCGTTCGAACCAATAGAAATGACTCCGAGTCATAATATCTAAATGAGTTCTCGCTGATCTGAATTTTATATACATCAGCTCCATTTAAAGGGCTTAAGCTAATCAATGAAATGTTTTCAGAATTCAAATACATCTCTGGAAACAATCCTTTTTCAGCTTTCTTTTTTTCTATTTCTTCATCTGACATTTCAGTTTTCATTCCCTGCTGTTCGTTGTAACCGGATTTGCCATTGAAAACTTGTTTCATAATGACTCCCATACCTGATGCAGAGATTTCCATTGATTCTTTATTTGGTGCCATTGATTTCATAACTCCAGTAGGCTTAAAAGGAGCACCCGGAATAGTAAGTTCAACAGTGGTCCTAATGGTTTTAACACCGTTCAAAGCCTTGGAGCCTCCAATGGCCTCCACATAATTTTCAAAAATCTTTGAAGCAGTCATTCCTTCAGGTATTGGCTTCAAGAATTGGGGCTTTTCTACAGGGTTGGCTTCTCGATCAAAGTATTTGATTGGTATACCAGTTTTTTCGAGGTTTCCAATAACATCACTTCCTTTACCAACCACAATAAAACGAGCGTTGCTTCCGTTAAAATATTTTTTGGCTACGCGCTGCACGTCTGCTGTAGTTACGGCGTTGATTTTCTCAAGATACGTGCTATAAAAGTCAGCCGGAAGATTGTTTGTTTTGACATTTATGGCATATCTGGCGATTGTCGAAGGTTGTTCGAGTGCTAATACGAAGTCACCAACATATTTTGCTTTCGCATTTTTTAAGGCCGCTTCGTCAACCAATGTGTCTTGTATTCGTTTCACTTCCTTAAGCGTTTGAACAACAGCACTGTCTGTCACCTCATTTCTTACCGAAGCACCTGCTCTAAACCTTGTAATATATTGATCCGACCCAACAGAGGATCTTGCCCCATAAGTAAAGCCGTGTTCTTCTCTCAAATTCATATTGAGGTAGCTGTTAAATCCGCCTCCAAGGATTTTATTAGCAATGAGTACGGCATGATAATCAGGATCGCTCATTTCTAATTTTACATGACTCGTCAAAGAGATGTTTGATTGAACAGCATTAGGCATATCTATAAAGTTGATTTCTAATTGCGACGGGTTTGCTGTTGCTTCGGGGACCTCTTGAGAAATAACTTCATTTTTCTTCCAAGCTCCAAAGTTTTTCTCCACGAGAACTTTCATCTCATCCGGATTAATGTCACCAAGAATGACCAAATAAGCTTGAGACGGACTAAAATAATTGGCATAATAAGATTGAACATCTTCAAAATTAACTTTGTTTATAGAGCTTTCAGACTCAAATTCTCCATAGGGGTGATGTGTTCCATATGTAAGCGCTCCTCCTACAATTCCGGCGATTGCATCAACACTTTTTTCCTGACTTTTTAAGCTTTCTAACAAGCGGTCTTTCTCTTTCCTAAATTCTTCTTCGGTAAGTAAAGAATTCATGGTTGCGTCTGCTAATAATTCTATGATTCGTTCATTATACTTCGTCAATGAACTTGCAAAGCCACCGTTAAATCCAAAGGAAATATTAGCACCTAAGAAATCAATTTCTTCGTTGTATTCGTCTTTGGAAATAGTTGTGGTACCGTTACCGAGCATGGCTCCTAACAATGAGGTGACACCACATTTTTCTCCTTCAATGATGGGAGTTCTGTCAAATGCCAAATTCATAGAAACTCGTGGGAGCTTATGGTTTTCAACAAGCAGGACTTGGAGTCCGTTTGCGAGTTCAAATTCAACGGGTTGGTCCAAAGTTATTTTTGGTGCGGGACCGGGATTAGGTTGCTGACTTCGATCAACTTGGGCAGTTATACTTCCGAAGGTAAATAAAACAGTAAGGAGAAGGTATATTCTATTTTTCATTTTTATTTATTTAAAATTATTCTTGATCAGATTCCGGTAGATACTCTAATATCAGCCTTTGGTTTGGGTTCAGATATTTATTGGCAACCTCTTTAATTTCCTCTCTCGTAATGGATTTAAAGATTTCAATTTCATTATTAATAAGACTTATATCACCATAGAGCATATAATAACGTGCGAGTGAATTGGCTACTCCTTCGATGCTTGAATTTGCATTCACAAAATCATTTTCAAGTTTATTTTGAATTTTTTGATAATCTTTTTCTGAAATAAGCTCTGTTTGAATTTTAACAATTTCTTCATCCATTTCTGATATGATGTCGTCTAAATCAACATCACCTTGCGGCATCCCAAATAAGATGTACGTACCATAATCCTCTTGATTGTAGTTAAATGCACCTACTTGAAGTGCCATTTTTTTATCGTCAACAATCTTTTTGTATAGTTTTGATGTTTTTCCATCACTAAAATATGTAGAAATCATACCAAGTACATAGGAGTCTCTCTCCTTGAAAGAAGGGGTTCTGTATGCCGCTATCACAGCAGGGATATTAATATTGGCATCATAGGCTTTTTCCCTCATCGGCTCCGTTATAGGATCTTCTTTTGGGAAATTTCTAACAATATCTTTTCCTTTAGGAATTGGGCCGAAGTAACCTTCAATCATATTTTTTACGGAATCAACATCGATGTCACCAGCGACTACTAATACAGCATTATTGGGGATGTAATATTTTTTATTAAACGCTTGAAATTCTTCCAATGTAGCAGCATCCAAATGGGCCATTTTACCAATGGTTGTTCCCTTATACGGGTGTTTTTTGAACATATGCAGTTTAATATTCTCCATGAATTTTCCATAAGGACTGTTGTCCACTCTTAGTCGTTTTTCTTCTTTAACGACCTCATTCTGTGTGTCTACTCCAATTTGGTTAATAACGGGATGTAGCAATCGCTCTGATTCCATCCAAAGTCCCAATTCAACACTATTAGAAGGAAACACCTCGTAATAATAAGTACGGTCATCCGTTGTGTTGGCATTATTACTTCCCCCATTTGAGGTAACAATAGTAAACCATTCACCTCTTGGGATATTCTCAGTTCCTTCAAACAATAAGTGCTCAAAGAAATGTGCGAAGCCTGTCCGTTCAGGATTTTCGTCTTTTGCACCAACATGATACATCACTGCTATTGTTACTACTGGTGCTGAATGATCTTCGTGCAAGATGACATGCATGCCGTTGTCTAAGTCATACTCTATGTAATCAATTTTGGTTTGTCCATGGATCTGGGCTGACAATAATAGCACCATT
Source organism: uncultured Flavobacteriales bacterium (assembly GCA_913031405.1). GTDB lineage: Bacteria > Bacteroidota > Bacteroidia > Flavobacteriales_D > Crocinitomicaceae > UBA952. The sequence goes on from CAJWCX010000004.1 coordinate 7,816, forward strand.
AAAGTGGGAATCAATTTATTCATAAAATCATTTTTTTGAGTTACCAAAAATAAGGTACTTTTTATTGATTTAAGCTTTTTCGATTAAAATCATTATTTTTTGATGTTAATTCAAGTTAATTTCTTTTGGTCTGAATTTTGGTAAATTTGTTTCGTGAAATACATTTCGATTGTTTTTGTACTGGTTCAAATGAGCCTATTTGGTCAAGGAGTCATTCCTGTTATAGACTTTAATAATTTCTTTTTATCCTTTCAGGATGGTTACTACAGGCCTATCGAGGTTCAGCCCGTTCAAGATTTTAAAGCGGGTGATGAGTTGGTAGCCTATATCGATACTCGAGGAAATTTACGTCTCTATGATGGTATTGCAAGAAAGGACATTACCAATCTTAATGTGCAATATCAAGTTTCAGATCATTTAATGGGATATATGATTGGCCCAACTCTCAATATGTATGATCATGGAAAACTATCTACCTTGACTTATTTCGCCCGAAATTTTGAAGTTAAAGACAGTATCATAGTTTTTGAAGACACACGGTTCAATTCAATTAATGCCTATTACAATGATTCTTCGTACATGCTCACGACCTTAATGGGTGAGTTAGAAATGCCAATGGCAATAGGTGAAAACTTAGTTGTTTTCAAGGACAATGGCAACATGTATAAGACTTTTTGGAATGGGGGTTTTTATGAAATTGATGTTTGGAATAATCAACCTAATATTGATTTCCAAATAGGAACAGATGTACTTTGTTTTAACGATCCAACAACTCAAACTTTTGTGGTATTTGATCATGGACTTTTCTATGATGTAGAACAATTGCCTATGCCAAAATACAGATCTGGAAGAGGGTTTATAGTCTATGAGGATTTGAGTGGTAACTTATGGTATTATCAAAATGGAGAGCAATTTCAGTTATCTAACTTTTCAGCAGATTTTTGGGATGTGAAAGATGATATTGTCGTATGGTCAGAGAGTTCTTATTTTTTCTCCTATTGCAATGGTAAAAAAACGCAAATAGAAAACTTTACACCTGTTCAATTTAAGATAAAGAATGATGTTTTGGTTTATCAAAACATTCTAGGAGGTGTCAATGCGTTCGTCAAAGGAAAGAAATACGAATTGACAAATCAATTGGATTCACAATTCGAAATATACGGTGATCGTGTTTTAGTCAAAATGTTCAACAATTCTTTTATGGTCTTAGAAAATGGAAAAAAGTATACGAATTAGATATTTATTTATCTTTTTTTTTATGGGGGTAGTCTCTTTTTGTTTGAATGCCCAGAATCGAAAAATGGATCGTCTTGAGCAGTATTATGATCAAGGTCATTATAAAATGGTTTATAGGAAATCCGTCAGAATGTTGAGTCGTCGAGAATACGATTATTCTATTCTACCTTCTTATTACCGGGCAATGAGTTCATTTCACTTGATTAATAGTTCTGCATGGATGAGACGACATCAATTGGATTTAAAAGAATCTATAGAGCTCATGAATGCGGTTATGAAAAGCCCTCGTTGGCCCAATTTAATGAAATCACACGCGGTTGAACTGGCTGATATGGAATTGCTTTTTGACGTTTGGTTGGCAAGTAATGCATCAAGCAACAAGGATAATTATAAGGACATGGAAGATTGGATTATAGACATTTATAAGTCCTATGAGTACGATATAAAAGAAGATGTTACCTCCGTTCAAAGTCAAATGATTTCAGAGGGTCTAAATTCAAAAAATCGACTGGATTTGATTCATTATGCATATGAGTTTATGGGTGTACCCTATAAATGGGGTGGTATTGATGAAAATGGTTTTGATTGCAGTGGTTTTACACGCCATGTATTTCAATTTCAAAACATAGATTTACCTCGTGTTTCTAAGGATCAATATCGATATGTAAAACCAATTGATGGTAAAAGAGCTTACAGGGGTGATTTGGTTTTCTTTTCTGATGGGAAGGAAATATCCCATGTTGGTATACTTGTTAATGAGGTAAATGAACCCAAAATTATGATTCATTCTTCATCGTCAAAAGGGATTTCAGTAGCAGATATTAATGAATCAAGTTATTGGGGGAAAAGACTTGTAGGATTTGGCAGAGTAGTTCAATAAATCAACTTGGAATCAGCTTTTCTCTTTTTAGACCTAATAATGAGAATGATAAAAATTAAGAACAAGAATTCAATACTGTAGTCGATGTATTCATGGTAAATAAAAAACCTGATAAAAGTGATTGCCATAAGACTCATCGTCATCCATTTAAAAATGGGTTGGTGTTTTTCTTCCTTTCTCAGTGAAAGTCCATAGGTACATACAAATACAATAAAAAGACTCGGGATAAAAACAAGCCTCCAGTATTCAACTACAAATTCCCTATTGATGATTACAATAGACGAAAGTAGTATCTGTGAGAAAACAGTTGCTAGTATTATTTTTTTGAGTTGCTCGTTAAGGTTTTTTACGAACTCTGAAATCAGTAAAGAGACCATACCTAATAGTAAGCATAATGAAATTTGTAGCGCAGGGTATATTTCCCAATTAAATAAGCGAAAAGCAGATAAAATAAGGCCAACACTAAGTAGTATGTAGGTGATATTTTTTAAACGTCTTAATGTTATCATAGGTCTTTTTATAAAAAGAATTCCGTGTTTTTGTCTCATTTACATTTTATGATAATTGTCGATGGCCTTTCTAACTGAGCCATGTTTGGTCAATAAGGATAGACTTTCTTCTGATGAAATACCTAATGCTTCACAAATCATATGCGTTCCGCGTCTCACTAATTTTTCATTACTTAGTTGCATATCTATCATTTTATTTCCTTTAACATGTCCTAGCTTAATCATTAGGCATGTGGAAATCATATTCAGAACCATTTTTTGTGCTGTGCCTGACTTCATTCTTGTTGATCCGGTCACAAATTCAGGTCCAACAAGAGGAGTTATTGGATATGATGTTGCTTTTGATAGTGGAGATTCAGGGTTGCATGAAATACCTGCAGTAACAAGTCCTAATTCTTCTGCTTTGTTAATCGCTCCTATAACATACGGAGTAGTACCAGATGCAGCTATACCTACAACAATATCATGTTCTGAAATCGAAAACTCCATCAAGTCTTTCCAGCTCAAATCTGAATTATCTTCCGCAAATTCAACTGCTTTTCTTATGGCTTGATCTCCTCCAGCGATGATGCCATTCACAATACCATGATCAACTCCAAAGGTGGGAGGACATTCGCTTGCATCCACAATACCTAGTCTTCCGCTTGTGCCTGCACCGATATAAAATAACCTGCCACCTTTTACCATCTTTTGATATGCAGCGTCAATAAAAGACTCAATGCTCGATAGTTCTTTCGCCACTGCATTGGCTACGGTTTGATCTTCAGCATTGATTCCTTCAAGAAGCTCAAGGGTCGTTTTATCCTCCAATTGGTCGTAATTGGAAGTGCTTTCAGTAATTTTTTTCATACCAAATAGGCTTTAGAGTCTTCTTTATTCAATTCTACTTCGACGCGATCCTTTAGTGTAGTTGACAAAGAAATACCTACAATATCAGCTTTAATAGGATACCTTCGGTGTTTTCGATCAACAAGTACTATCGTTCGAATCGCCTTTGTAGGTTTTTCTAGAATTTTAACCAATGCGTATTGCATTGTTTTACCTGAATTAATAACGTCGTCAACTATAATGACATATCCTTTTTTAAGTTTTTTATCGTCAATGTTTATCGTGATTTCATCCTTCCATGGTTTCAATTTATTGATTTGAATCTCAAAGCAATCTACCGAAATATTAGAATTGCTTGATATGATTTTACCTATAGTTTTCGCCAATAAATAACCATTTCCATGAATTCCCCCTATACATATATTATTTTCTTCAAAGCAGTTCTCTAGTAGTTCATGACCTAGCCTTGTTATTTTTTGTTGAATTTGCTGGTGATTGAGTATAACTTGCATTTGCTTCGAATTAATATTAGTATAGCTACTTCAAAAATACATAAGTATTCTATAATATCACTTGATTTCGCTATTTTCGTACTATGTCAGTTTTTAGGGATTCTGTACGTATTTTTTCTCATCTTAGTTTTTATCGGGTGTGGAATTTGATTTTGTTAAAGACGAGCTTTTATATGTCTCGACTTACCAAAAAAAGTATTCATATGGGATTACCGAGTGCATTGAGTATTGAACCTACCACCTCATGTAATTTGGGTTGTCCTGAGTGCCCTAGCGGCTTAAAACAATTTACGCGACCTACAGGTAAATTGGATCTGCAGCTTCATGATCAAATGATTCGGCAAATTAAAACGTCTGTATTTTATATCAACTATTATTTTCAAGGTGAACCGTTTTTACATCCCCGATTTTTAGATTTGATTGTTAGAGCAAAAAAATCAAAGATATACACCTCAACCTCAACAAATGGTCATTTTATTACTTCCAAAAAAGCAGATGAAATTGTGAAATCCGGTTTAGACAGACTGATTATTTCGGTGGATGGATTAACTCAGGAGACATACGAGCAATATCGAAAAAAAGGAAAACTTCAAAAGGTGATTGAGGCAAGTCATTATTTAGTGGCTGCTAAAAAACAAAATAAATCGAGTACACCACACTTGATTTTTCAATTTCTAGCGGTAAAGCCGAATGAACACGAAGTTCCCGGAGTATTCAAATTAGCTAAAGAAATTGGTATTGATGAGGTTCGTATAAAGACTGCTCAGTTGTATGAATTTAAAAAAGGTAACAAGCTGATGCCAGAGAATTCAAAATATTCCCGATATACAAAACAAAAGGATGGCACATATAAACTGAAAGGAAGTCAGGGTAATCATTGTTGGAAAATGTGGTCGGGTTCTGTTTTGACGTGGGATGGACAAGTCGTCCCATGCTGTTTTGATAAAGATGCCTCACATATTTTAGGTTCACTAAAGGAAAATTCCTTCAAATCAATATGGAATTCTATTCAATATAAAAGTTTTAGGCATGGAGTCTTGAATGCAAGGCAGCAAATTGATATTTGTAAAAATTGCTCTGAAGGAGCTCAAGTTTGGGCATCTTAAGCTTAATTTTTTAAAAATGGAATGGCATGATTCCCTTGCCGAATGAAATACAATCCTGAGGCCAGATTTTGAACTGAAGTTGATGGACCATTGAATTCTTTTACCAGTATTCCAAAAGCATCAAAAATGTAAATTTTATCTTGCTTAAACCCATCTATCGTGATGTGATTATCGGCTGGGTTCGGGAATACGCTGTAGTTTATTTCATGTTCTTGAACGGATAAATTATTGTGAATTACACCAATAGCGTCCAAGTCAAAACCTCCTGATTCAAACGGAGTAGGATAGGGGTCATTGATAATATTTCCTTGGCTATCTGTACTCGCAAATTCTGGATTAATACAACCGATAACATCTGTAATACGGACATTTGTGATGTTATTGATATCAATTCCTGAAACGTCGGTGAGCTCTTCTAAGTCAAAGGGGGTGCCATAATAAACCCGATATTTTCCCGCTAAATTTCTAATGTAGCCACAATCTGAATAAGAGAAGTTGTCCAATTGAATGTCACAAGGTGTTTCACTTACCGATTCAAAAGGATAATAATCAATCCCATTTGAGCTTACTTCTACAATAGCCAATTCCATGTAGTGATCTGCAAATCCGTTCTCAAAGATTGCAAAATCCGGACCCGGACCATTTTTTATGCTTGTATTAAATTGAAAAATAGCCTGTCCAGCATCTCCCAGCGAAACCACATTATTATCTGGTGGCCCTATGGCATTTATTTCAAGTCCATAGTTCACTACTCCCATTCCAGGATTTTGAATATCCATGAACCCTCTTACAATTTCAACTGACGAGCCCCAGCTTACGAAAACAGAGGAGTCTTTATAAATCGCCGTTGATCCATTTTCACTAGGCGCAGGAGCATAGGATTGACTCCAGCTTAAATTCATTTTAGTCAAAGTGATACATGTGACGAAAAGTATGATATGAATCGATAGTTTATTCAAAGAAAAGAATTTTTGAAGGATTCAGACCAACGTGATAGCTGTTTAAAAAATTACCCATAGCATCATATTCGAAAACATATCCCGTGTTGGTATAGTTCATGGCATCCATTAGATATAATTTGTCCGAAATCTCGTTGTATTGAATTCCATAAAGGGTTTCAATTTGGTCAGCAGATATAAAGGAGTTGTCTTCTATTACTCCATTTAAAGGATTGAAAAGAGCAATCATATTGTTCCCAGAACCCGAGTTTACGAAGTTGATTAGAAACTTATTTCCAAATTTTTCAATTCCTGAAATACTGAAGTTAAATTCTTCACTAATCTCATCTATGTCGGTATCAATTTTTATCAGTTTTGACGGTATGTTTCCGTAATTCCCTCTGGATATGACAAATGCGTTTCCTACATCGTCAGCACAAATAGGACCAGGATTAAGGCCAACATCGATTTTTTTAATTTCGTTAAGACTATTTAAATCTATAATGGAAACAGTGGAATCCATTTGGGGGTAATTGAGTCCTCCTGAATTTGAGACATACAACTTTTGGTCAATAACCATGATTTGATCAGGGTTTGCTCCTACTTGAATTCTTTGAGTAAGTTCAAGACTTGAGGTGTCTATAACATCAACATACCCGTCAAAACAAGATATAAAGGCATGATTTTCATAAAAGTCAATATTCCTTGGTTGTTTAGCCGTACTTCCATCCATCATTGAAATTTGCTTTAGTGATTCGAAGCTTTTTGCGTCAAGAATTTCAATAGTACTAGATACGTTAATCACAATATAAATCTTATCTCCATAGCGCTTGATATCATTTCCCGTATCCCCAAGTTGTCGTCCTACCCTGTTAAGGAAAAAACCATTTTCAACCTCATGATTCTCAAAGTTGATATACGAAAGCTGGGTATTGTTATGTTGGAATAAGCCTTCACAGAGAACCAATGCGCCATTTTTAACTTCATTATTAGTGTTTGCGGGATCAGTATTCTTATCACAAGAACAGAGCAATAAAAAGAAAAATAAACCTTTAATTAAACGCATATTTCAGTACTATTAGATAATTCCGTTGTGGCATCATAAAGCTCCTCACAAAGGCATAGGACTCATTCAGTAAATTCTTAATGGTAAAGCGTAAGGTGATGGAATGACTTTGCTTTGTGTTCCAAGTGTAATACGTACTCAAAGTACTGATAATAAATCCGTTAACCTTGTTTTCTTCAATATTTTCATTTAAGGCGTAGCGACTAGAAAGGGCATAGTTTGAAAACCTTATTCCTATCGACTTGTAAATTACAGAAAGGTCAACGTTTCCTGTATGTAATGGAATATATGCAATTTGATCACCGTAGGTTGGAGAACTTTTCTCTGAGATATCAACCGCACTTTGATAACTGTAATTTACATCAATTTTTGTTTTGATATTTTTTGAAATATTCCAATGACTTCCAATTTTTATATCTGTCCCTAGTATTCTTGCGTTTTCGACATTTTGCATGGACCAAATAAAAAGATTTTTGGTAGGAATGGCTACTATTTTATTCGATACAAAGTTGGTATAAAAGTTCTGCCGAACGAATAGCTGGTAATTTTTTGAATGTATTGGATAAATAGACCATCCGTAATTGATTTGATGTGCATCTTCAGGAAGAAGAGATGTGTTTCCGATATTGTTATAATACAATTCATTAAATGAAGGCATCCTGAATGAGCTTCTGTACCAGAATTCTTGTATAAATTTGAAATTATATTCTTTTGAGGACCATTTTACAAATGGGTTCAATCGAAAACGATTAATGGCACTCATGCCATTCAAGTTGTTCTCATTAATAAATTGAGAAGAGATTTCAAGTTTTAGGTTCATCTTATTCGCAAATTCATAATCCGCCCCAATAAGTCCGTAATGATGAGCCCTGATAGGTCGAGCAAAGTTCGGATTGTCCACAGTTAATTGACTCTGTATCTGCTCCAAACCAAGATTAACCTTAAATTGATCATGGAATTTCTTAACAAGGTTGGCACCAACCTGAAGAGATCTATTTTTATACATATCAGATATTCCGCCGTCCGTATTCAGAAAATTGGGGTCTCTGTAATGAAGTTGGTTCTCATTAAGCTTGAAAAATGCACGGAAGTTGGTGCTATTACCTTTTGTCGTATAATCTCCAAAAATACTATTATCACTACTCGTGAGTCTTTCGTCTGCCGAGGAGTTATAAAGGATCACGGCTCCTGGAACACCTTGGTCGAAGTTTTTTTGCAGAAAACCCAATCTGAAAAAAGAACGTCTACCTTTAAACCCAGATGTAAATCCCCATGTGTGGTCTTCATAATCATTATTCAATCTGAAATCCTCTATGGTTTGAGAACCATTTTGAATCGTATAGGGGTAGCTTCCGTTGGTTTTTCTATAGCTACCATGAGCGCTCATGAGAAATTTTTTATTGGAATATTTCATAGTACCGTAAGAACCCAATTGATTAAAAGAACCCTGCTTTCCGATTATTCTGAATTGTAAACCATTATTTCCAAAATGATTTTCAAAGGTCTCCATGGAAAATTGACTCCCAGAGACTTGTGCTGATATGGGTAACATTAAGCTGACTGATTGATTCGTGCCACCAATTATTTGTTGTATGTTATCGGCATGAATTTGTCCTAAATTTACTTGTCCATTTTGTGTGTTTTGGATACTAAATCCATCTGCGACAATTGCTGAGTGGCTTGCGCCAAGACCTCTCGATGAAACAGTTTTTAAACCTCCTAAGCCTCCGTATGATTTAATAGAAGTACTGGTTAATTTTTGAATGAGGTCACCTGCATCATTTGCTTGTAATCCTTGAATATCATCGGAATCAAGGCTTTCCCATTCATTCGAGCTTAAAATGGTATCAAGAGAATAGCTGATAACAACTTCTTTCATTTCTTGTATTGTACTTTTTTGTCCAATACAATGGCTTCCAATCCATAAACAAGAAATGATGACCAGTCTCATATTTTAAATTGAACCGAGGTATGCAGGTTGTAGAACCTCGGTTCTTTGTCAATGTTACTTGATGATTTTTTTGGTGACTGTACCGTTTTCAGTAGCTATTTTTAATACATAAATACCTGAGGGTAATGCTGAAAAGTCTACGTTTGAGTGAATATCATGTGTTTGCTCGATAACTTTTCTACCACCAACTGTAGTTAAGGTTAGGATGCCATTGGGACCATCCACAAAAAGTTCGTCTTGAACTGGATTGGGGTAGGTTATAAAATCTGACTCATCCACTTCTGAAATACCAAGGGGTGCTTCCCAGAGGATGTAGTCTATAGCAACATAAGCAGGGGTATTCATTCCAAAATCTCCGTTGTCAGAAGATTCGAATCGCATTGAAACGTTTGTCGCTCCACCTACAAAAACTTCGGTCAGGTCAACTGTTTCCCACGTGTCAACTATGTAGTCTTCTGTGTTGTCTGTGAAACGATAATCAGCAAGATAAAACTCCACAGAATCCTTGCTGCCAATTTCGTTTTCACAGATGATCCAAACTCTGAAAAAATCCTCTCCATTAGTCCCGTCAACTTCGCCTGACGCATTCGTAGGCTCACCGAACTTTTTACCAAAAGAATCTCCATTGAGCATCGATAATCCTGCATATGTCGTATTGGAGATTTTAAAGGAAAGGATTCGAACATCTTCGAACTCGCTGTATATTTCGGGATTGGAGTAAGCAACAGCATATCCTGTTGAATTATCAGCTCCCCCTCCGGGATAGGCACTAAATTGATTTCCATATCCTGGAGTGATATTATCTGTGACATTGGATATGGCAAAACCTGTGAAAGAACCCCATTCTTCGTCGTAGGTATTATTGAGCAGTATGGGGTCAAAATCAAAGTAAGGATTCCCTCCAGTTCCGTCGTTGTCGTAGGATTCTGGTTCAGTTAAATAGCCCTCGAAATCGATTTGGGCCTGTAAATTTGCTCCAATAAACAGAGCAGTCATTAAAATGTAAACTTTCTTCATCGTTGAAAAATTAATTAAAAAATAAAACGTTGAAGAAATCAGTTAACAGAAAATAAGCCTCATAGCACAGAAGTACTATAAAAATTAAGTCTGACTTTAATCTGAAGTCTTCTCTTTATTCAATGGCAAGTATTCTGGCTTAAGCTAATTTCGATTTACCTTCCCGTTTACACAGTGGTATTCAAATCGTTTTTAAAGCTAATACAGCTGCAGATACAGCTCCGGATTCTAATCGGATTCCTTATTAATCTCTCGAACCATCGAACGGCACGAAGATAATAGAAATACTTTTAATGGGAATAATAAATATATTTTCATGCATGTCAAAAATATGCTAAGCCCCTTTAATTACGTGGGTTATGCGTGCTTTACACACCGTTATTGTTAATAACTAACAAAGCAAAATGAAACTTTGAGCTAA
>CAJWCX010000005.1 GCA_913031405.1 uncultured Flavobacteriales bacterium
TACGGCGATTCGAAAGTAGAGATCAAACCTCAAGTGGATTTATACGACATCAACGGAAATGAAATTATCGTTTTGGCGGAGGGAAGATTAGTGAATTTGGGATGTGCCACTGGACACCCTTCATTTGTAATGTCCAATTCCTTTACGAACCAAACTTTAGCGCAAATTGAGCTTTGGGAAAATTCAGACAAATATGATAATGACGTATATATGCTTCCAAAAGCATTAGATGAAAAAGTAGCACGTTTGCACCTGGCAAAAATTGGTGTTGAGCTTGAAGAGCTCTCTACCGATCAAGCTGATTACATCGGTGTAAAAGTTGAAGGCCCTTACAAGCCAGAGCACTACCGATATTAAGCAAAGATGTATTCCGCAAAAGAAAAGCGAGCCTTTAGCTCGCTTTTTTTTAAAAAAAATTAGTACATATATTCTAATAATTATAAAAATCATCAATACGTAATGAAACTAAGCACAAAGGCTTTCCTTTGGGGGTGCAAATTTGGTTAGATTGATTCCCACCACAGCCGCTTCGTATTCTTCCATTGTAGGAATTCTTCCCAATATGGCTGAGAGAACTACAACTGGAGTTGAAGCCAGAAGCGATTCTCCTTTTTTTCTATCAGAATCTTTTACGACCCTACCCTGAAACAAACGGGTGGAAGTTGCCATGACGGTATCGCCTTTTTCAGCTTTTTCTTGATTACCCATACAGAGATTGCAACCGGGACGTTCAAGATACATCATATTTTCGTATTCTGTTCGTGCTACGTTTTTTGGTGCAGCATCATTAAATTCAAAACCAGAGTATTTTTGCAGTACATCCCAATCGCCCTCTTCTTTTAGCTCGTCGATTATATTGTAGGTTGGTGCAGCAACTACTAGAGGAGCATTGAATTGAATATTACCGTGAATATTTTCTAGATTCCGAAGCATTTGTGCAAGGATTTTCATATCTCCCTTGTGAACCATGCACGAACCCACAAATCCAAGATCGACCTTTTTCTCTCCCTTGTAGTATGATAAGGCCCTAATCGTATCGTGCGTATAACGCTTTGAAACATCTTCATTATGTACATCAGGATCGGCAATCATGGGCTGAGAAATAATATCCAAATCAACCTCAAATTCTGCAAAATAATTAGCGTTGGAATCAGGGGCAAGTGGAGGATTTTCTCCTGTTTTTATATCCGAAATTCTTTTATTAGCCAGATCAATAAGACCTTGAAGAACCTGTTTTTCGTTGTCCATTCCCTTATCAATCATGATTTGTATTCTACTCTTTGCTATCTCAAGAGATTCAATCAAGGTGTCGTCCTCAGAAATGCATATAGAAGCTTTAGCCTTCATTTCAGCAGTCCAATCTGTAAAGGTAAAGGCCTTGTCTGCCTGAAGCGTCCCAATATGAACCTCAATGATTCGGCCTTGGAAAACATTCTCTCCAGCAAATTTATCGAGCATTTGAGATTGAGTGGCATGGACCACATCACGAAAATCCATATGCTCTCGCATTTCTCCTTTAAAGGTGACCTTAACAGATTGCGGAATAGGCATACTGGCTTCACCTGTGGCTAATGCCAATGCAACTGTCCCTGAATCTGCTCCAAATGCTACACCCTTGGACATTCGGGTATGAGAATCTCCACCAATTATAATCGCTCGATCATCCACCGTCAGGTCATTCAACACTTTGTGAATCACATCTGTCATGGCATGATATCCGTGTTCAGGATCACGAGCCGTTATCAGTCCAAAATCATTCATAAATTTCATTAGCCTTGGAATATTCTCCTGAGCCTTCTTATCCCATACTGATGCGGTATGACAACCGGATTGATACGCACCATCAACAATGGGAGAAATAACGGTAGCAGCCATCATCTCCAATTCTTGAGAAGTCATTAAGCCTGTTGTATCTTGTGAACCGACAATATTTACTTCAACACGAACATCAGAACCTGCATGAAGCAATTTACCAGGGGTTGTACCCACTGCATTGCGATTGAATATTTTTTCCACTGCAGTAAGACCTTGACCCTCGTGTGATATTTCTTTAGAAGGAGCAAACACCGGAGGAATATCTATTCCTAAAGTTTTTGCAGCAAAGGTTTGAAGCTTTTTACCGAAAACAATGGCATATGAACCACCGGCCCTCATAAATTCCATTTTCTGAGGTGTAAATGCAGCAGAAATATCTTTCACCTCCTTACCTTCAAAGTATAATTTTTTCTTTTTCGTGTTAATTGTGAAAACGGTACCTGTACCGATTGAGTACATTTCCTCGAGAACAGGTTCTCCATCCTCATCCATGATGGTATTCCCATCGACGTCTTTTTTCTTTACCCAATTCTTTAAGTCTAATCCTATTCCTCCAGTGACTCCAACTGTCGTGAGAAATATAGGAGATATCCCGTTCGTACCCGCCACTACAGGAGCAATATTGATAAAAGGAACGTAAGGACTTGCTTTTTTACCAATCCACAAAGCCACATTATTTACCCCTGACATTCTAGAAGAACCTACACCCATCGTGCCTTTTTCTGCAACCAACATTACTCTCTTATCAGGATGTTGATTTTGCAATTCCAAAAGCTCTTTTTGTTTTTCCCTATTGTGCTCAAACATACACTGACCGTGAAGTTCACGGTCTGAACGAGAATGCGCATCACTTCCGGGGGAAAGCAAATCGGTAGAAATATCTCCAACACCTGCAACGTAAGTCACTACCTCTATCTCCTCCTCTATCTCAGGGAGCTTTGTAAAAAATTCAGCTTTGGAGTAGCTTTCTATAATTTCTTGAGCAATTTCACTTCCATTATCATAGGCTTCTTTCAAACGATCTGTATCAGCTTCATAAAGAAAAACCTGGGTCTTTAAAACAGTGGCTGCTTGATTGGCAATTGCATCATCGTCACCCAATGCCAAATCAAGTAGGACCTTGATAGAAGGTCCTCCTTTCATGTGAGATAATAACTCAAAAGCAAATTCTGGGCTTATTTCCGCTAAATAGTATTCACCTTGAATAATATCTTTCAAAAATTGGGCCTTGACACCTGCTGCACTTGTAGTACCTGGAAGAATATTATAAATAAAAAAGTCAATCGATGCTTTTCGATCAGGATGATTGACATCCTTAATTTGTGTAATAATTTCGCTAAGTAAATCAGATCCATCAATCGGCTTTGCCTGAAGCCCATTTAATTTTCGTTCTTTGATTTCCCTTATGTATTCACTATACAAACTCATTTTATTCAATTGACTTCTAATATCTTGCCTTAGTTAAAAGCTAAAAAGTAGTAACTAATCACTTAGTTACCACTCGATGGCTAATCACGTATCCTTACAAAATCTTCTAGTAACACGAAATTAAAGATTTTACATGAAGAATCAAGGAAATTCATAGCTAATATGCATCAAATCCTTTTCCAAATCCTAATATAGAATCATTAAAAATAAAGAATTGTACGTTTTCCATACATTTGTTTAAAGCAAATGAAATAACCTATGAAAGACCTATTTAAAAATCTAAAAGTCATCGACCTCTCTACGGTTCTAGCAGGGCCTTCTGTAGGAACTTTTTTTGCAGAATTGGGTGCTGATGTTCTGAAAATAGAATCACCTCATCAAGGCGATGTAACCAGGTCTTGGAAAGTTCCCAATGAAAATCCCAAAGCAAAGGTATCTGCGTACTTCTCGAGTGTTAATTTCAAAAAAAAGTATACTCAATTGAATCTCGCTAAACAACGAGATTACAGAATTTTTATGAAACATGTAGAGAATGCCGATATACTCATTAGTAATTTCAAAAAAGGAGATGATCATAAATTGAACGTAGAAGATCATACACTGAGAAACATCAACCCAAAGCTTATCATTGGAAAAATATCGGGATTTGGAAGCGATAGTGACAGAATCGCTTATGATTTAATTCTTCAAGCTGAATCAGGGTTTATGTCCATCAATGGGGAGACTAATCAGGCTCCCTTAAAAATGCCCGTTGCTTTGATAGATGTTTTAGCGGCCCATCATTTAAAAGAGGGTATTCTTCTGGCATTACTCTCAAAGCAACCTAAAACCATCGATGTTTCACTATATGATTCGGCAGTCTGCAGCCTAATGAATCAGGCCAGCAATTATCTTATGACGGGAAACAAACCTCAGCGACAAGGTAATCTTCACCCAAATATTGCCCCGTATGGAGAACTATTCAAGACAGCAGAAGGAGAATGGGTGACCTTCGCGATTGGAAGCAACAGACATTTCGATAAGCTATGTGATGTTCTCGAACTTCAAGAACTCAAAAAAGCAGAGTCTTTTAATACCAATCAATCTCGAGTAAAAAACAGGACCAAACTCGGTCAACTTATCGAGAAAAAAGTTAAATATTTTTCTATTCAATCACTACTGAAAATCTGTTTAGAACAAAACATACCTTGTGCTCAAATCAAATCAATCGATACTGTTCTCAAAGATCGATTGAGTAAAAAGCTCATTCGAAAAGAAACTATTGAAGGAATCGAAACACAACGTATAACGAGTATTGCCTCAAAATGGAGTTAAAAAAAGAATTATTCATAAATTCACTTTTCTAGTATGGATATTGATGAAATTGTATTGAATGAATTACTCGGTCTTCTTTCTGAAAATAAAGTGGCATTATTTGAAGAAATTGCGTCCCACAGGACTAACTTTATCCATGTTGTAGTTGAAAATCTTTACCAGGCACACAACGCTTCAGCTGTACTCAGGACATGCGACTGTTATGGAATCAATAAAATGCATGTAGTAGAAAACATCAATAAATACAGGGTAAACAGAGATATTGCACTTGGTGCTGGAAAATGGGTAGAAACAGAAACACACACAAAAGGAGAACAACCCACACTAGAGTGCATTAAAACTCTCAAAAATAGAGGCTATAAAATAGTCGCTACCACTCCTCATACCGATGAATACAACATTTATAATGTCCCATTGGATGAACCGCTTGCCGTATTCTTTGGAACGGAATTGGAGGGTTTATCTGAGGAGGCTTTATGCGAAGCAGATTATAAAGTCAGTATTCCAATGTATGGATTTACCGAAAGTTTTAACATTTCGGTTTCTGCCGCAATTTTACTAAGCCACATTAGAAAACGCCTTGAGAATAGTAATAAAGAATGGAAACTGAGTTCGGAAGAACAAACACGCCTCAAAATCCAATGGTGTAAAGAAAGCCTTAAAAAAGGAGAACAAATTGAAAACGAAATTAGAAGAAGAATAATTGGAAAAGAATTGTAAATTTGGATAATACTTAAACAAAAATTAAATCATGGGTAAAGGAGACAGAAAAACAGCTAGAGGAAAAAGGACAATGGGAACATACGGGGTTACTCGAAAAAGAAAGAAAAGCGTAAAGTTTGTTCCAAAGCCAAAAAAGAAAAAAGCAGCAGCAAAAAAAACCACTGAGGAAGCCAAAGCACCCGCCAAGAAGGCTACTAAAAAAGCGACTGCGACCAAAAAGTCTGCAGTTAAAAAGAAAACATAGGATAAATAGTTTATTCTGTTTTGTTTTTTTTGAAAATTTCCAATAATTCTTATCTCATTTTAAATAGTTTTTAGAATTTTGCTAAAAATAAATTTGTATGAAACATAATTTCGGTGCAGGTCCTTGTATTCTGCCTCAAGAAGTTTTTCAGGAAGCTTCTCGTTCTGTCGTTGACTTTAATGGCCTCTCAATATTAGAAGTATCCCACAGACATAAAGATTTTGTAGCCGTTATGGATGAGGCCACTGACCTCGTTAAGAAGGCCTTGCATGTGCCAGACGGTTACTCAGTTATTTTTCTTCAAGGGGGAGCATCCCTTGGGTTTTTAGTCAGTGCCCTTAATATGATGAGGGAGTCAAAAAAAGCATCTTACATCAATACCGGTACTTGGTCCAAGAAAGCCATGACCGAGGCGAAAAAAGCAGGATTCGAAGTTTTAGAGGCAGGAAGCTCATCCGACACTAACTTTAATTACATTCCAAAAAACTTAAACATTGATGAGAGTGCAGACTTTTTGCACTTCACATCAAACAATACCATTTTCGGAACGCAGTTTAAAGAGATGCCAACAACATCCCTTCCTTTGGTATGTGACATGTCTTCAGATATTTTCTCCAGAGAGATTAATGTAGCTGACTTTGACCTTATTTATGCAGGAGCACAAAAAAACATGGGTCCAGCCGGCACTACTTTATATATTGTTAAAGACGAAGTTTTGGGTAAATCAACGTCTGCCTTTATGCCGACTTATTTAGATTTAAAAACACATGCAGATAAGGAAAGTATGTTCAATACACCTCCGGTATTTTCAGTATATGCATCGATGCTTAATCTTCGTCATTTGATTACAAACGGTGGAGTCAAAAGTGCTCAAGCCAGAAACGAAGCTAAAGCAGCATTGCTTTACGATGAAATTGATAACAACCCTATGTTTGAAGGTACTGTGGCCAAAGAGGATCGTTCGAATATGAACGTTACTTTTTTAATGAATGACGAATCGAGAATCGATGAATTCAATGCTTTGTGGCAAAAAAATGATATTGTTGGTTTAAAAGGACATCGATCTGTAGGTGGCTTCAGAGCCTCAATGTACAATGCATTGCCCATCGAAAGTGTTCAAGTATTGGTCACATTAATGAAGGATTTTTCAAATAAAGGATAAAAATTAGTAGAATGAAAATATTAGCAAATGACGGTATATCTGAAAGTGGAGTTAATGCACTCGAAGCTTCAGGATTTGAAGTGATTCTTGATAAGGTCGCTCAAGATGATTTAATTGACTTTATCAATAAAGAACAAGTCGTAGGTGTTTTGGTCAGAAGCGCAACCACAGTGCGTCAAAATTTGATAGATTCATGCCCAAGTCTGAAACTCATCGGAAGAGGAGGTGTTGGTATGGACAATATTGATGTGAGCTACGCAAGGGAAAAAGGGCTAACCGTTATCAATACCCCGGGAGCTTCCTCTCAATCTGTTGCAGAGCTCGTGATGGGTCATCTTTTCGCCATATCCAGATTCCTGTATGCATCCTACAAAAACATGGAGCATGGGGAATTTTCAAAGCTTAAGAAAAATTATGCTAAAGGTGTAGAGCTTAGAGGAAAAACCATTGGGATTGTTGGATTTGGTCGTATTGGTCAAAGTTTGGCCTCATATGCATTAGGCGCCGGGATGAAAGTAATTGCCATTGACCGCTACACAGAGACAGCCACCATATCTTTGAATGTCGGAGGGTCAAATGTTGATGTCTCCATCACACCAACTAGTGACCTGTCTTCAGTAATTGGAAAGTTGGATTACATTTCCCTTCATGTTCCCAAGCAAGCCGATGGAAGTGCAGTTATTCAAATGAAGGAATTCGAAATGATGAAAAAAGGAGTACGGATTGTGAACGCTGCTCGAGGTGGAGTGATCAATGAAACAGATTTGAAAGAAGCAATATCGAATGGTATTGTAGCGGCTGCGGCTCTTGATGTATTTGAAAACGAACCCAATCCAGACACATCTCTCACCTCGCACGAAAATATTGCTTGTACACCACACATTGGAGCAGCTACTGTTGAAGCTCAAGATCGAATTGGAATAGAATTGGCTGATCAAATCAAGGCTGCCTTGAGATCAAAGATGCTTTGAGCCGATTGATAGGAGCAAAGTATTTAAAAGAATGAAACGCTAAAAGCATACAAGAATGTTTGGATTAGAGACAGAAGGAAACGAGAACACCGCATCGTCATGTTGCAGTGGTTCTTGCAGCTGTGAACCAGAAAATGGGACCATTAAATATGAGGACCGTAAGATTGGAAGAAATGAGCCATGCCCCTGTGGAAGCAATCGTAAATTCAAAAAATGCTGTGGTAAAAAGGTATAAATCCTTTTTAGGCAAAAACACTTGGGGTAAGGGTAAAAATTACTTTTAAATGTTAGAAATGGATTATTGTAAAGGGTATTAAATTACCCTTATCTCATCAATGGAATCACCTTCAACAATCGCATCAATTACCTCAAGACCTTCTGTGACCTTTCCGAAACAAGTATGAACCCCATCTAAATGCCCAGTATTGGCTCTGCTGTGACACACAAAAAACTGAGAGCCGCCTGTATTTCTTCCGGCATGAGCCATAGATAAAACACCTCTATCATGGTGCTGATTACCCCCACCTAACTCACAATCAATCTGATAGCCCGGTCCACCTGTACCGGCCATACCACTTTCTCCATCACGACTATTTGGACAGCCACCCTGAATCACAAAATCAGGAATAACACGATGCCACTTCAATCCGTCATAATAACCTTCTTGAGCCAATTTTACAAAATTGGATACTGTATTTGGAGCATCTTTATCGTAAAATTCAACTTTCATATCTCCTTTACTTGTCTTAATTAAAGCATTCATTATTATGTGTATTTTAATTAGGACAAAATTATATTTTTTTATCAAACAGAAGTTGACTGTTGAAAACTTCGTTGATAACCCTACCAAAACCTATTAAAATCAAAGGTGTAGAGCCATTAACTTTGGTCAAACGAGAGTTAAAATGGGTATGTTTAGCGCACTGATAAAAAGAAAGTTATCTGATAACCAAGTTGCCAACGTGTTCATTAACGCCATTTTTGAATGTGTAGACAATGGATTTCCGGAAATTGCCTCTCTTATAAATGAAGATCCCGTATTTGTTCAATCCCCCAACATTAATGATAACGCAAGTGGAGAATTTGGAATCATTGTCATTGTTGGAAATCTATCTTTTCTTGAAAGTACTTTCGATTCAGAACAAGCTGCAGCGGTTGAAAAGTTAATCTTTTTAAAGCTTTCTAAGATTTACGAAATGAAGGTTGAGGATTTTGAGAAACTCATCCGTCAATACCAAAGCTTTATCTCAAGGGTCAATCACCCTTCCAAAAATTGGATCTATGGAATGTCTAAAGCGATCTTCCATAAATATAAACTAAATGAATACCAAGATGAGTACTTCAAAAGAATGCGAGCTCCTAACCCTCTCTTCTTAAAAAGAATGGATGAAGTGATGAGTCACTACGTTTGGAATTGGGATGCCTTTTTCAAAAAATATCGTTTATAAGCTTTTAGAATATCTTAAAATAGATTTCCTTAACTACGATTCTTCAGATTCATATACTGGTTTTCGAAAGACCATTTTTCCATCAAATGAATCGAGTACGACATTTTTAGATTTATCAATTGAATCGCCCAATAAAGCTTTGGACAACTCATTTAAAACCATTTTTTGTATGACTCTCTTAATGGGTCTTGCTCCAAAGAAAGGATCAAAACTCTCATTTAAAAGCGTTTCTAAAGCTTCATCTGTTACCACTAAGTCAATTCCCTTATCCTCAAGGTTTTCACTCAATTTATTCAAATGTATTTGAATGATCTCCTCGTAATGTTCTTTCAATAATGGCTCGAACAAAATACACTCATCGATACGATTTAAGAACTCTGGCCTCAAATGCTGTTTCAGGAGTTCAAATAATTCATGTTTGACTAATTCTCTTCTATTATCTGAATTATTAGTCATTTGACTATATCTTTCATGAATAACTTCTGCACCGATATTTGTTGTCATAATAATAATTGTATTTTTAAAATTGACCACTCTTCCCTTACTATCAGTAAGCCTTCCATCATCTAAAACCTGCAGAAGAATATTGAAAACATCCGAATGTGCCTTTTCTATTTCATCCAAAAGTATAATTGAATAAGGCTTTCTCCGAACAGATTCGGTTAATTGACCTCCCTCATCATAGCCTACATAGCCTGGAGGTGCACCAAGCAGGCGACTTACTGAGTGTTTTTCTTGGTATTCACTCATATCCAGACGAATCATCGCCTGCTCATCATTGAATAAATATTCGGAGAGTGTTTTGGCAAGTTCTGTTTTTCCAACTCCAGTAGTTCCCATGAATAAAAATGAGCCTATGGGTTTATTTTTATCATGTAAACCTGATCTCGATCGCCTTACTGTATCTGATAATGAGGCAATAGCCTCTGTTTGACCAACAACACGTTTTTTTAGTGTATCCTCCAAATTTAATAGCTTTTCCCCTTCACTTAGGAGCATCTTTTGAACAGGAATGCCGGTCCATTTTGAAACCACTTCGGCAATATCATCTACACTTACTTCCTCCTTAATCATTTTAGATTTAGCATCAATTGCATCTAGATTTTTCTTTTTTTCAATAAGATCTATTTCTTTCTGATTTATTTTTCCGTAGCGAAGCTCAGCGACTTTCTCATACAAACCTTCCCGCTCGGCCTTTATTGATTCATTTTTCATAGATTCAATCTCATTTCGGATGGATTGAATATCATTAACGAGTCGTTTTTCATTTTCCCAATTTGCTTTTAATACCTTATGTTTTTCTCCAAATTCGCTTAAGTCTTGTTCTATTCTTGTGAGTTTTTGTTGATCGTTTTCTTTTTTTATTGCTGATTTTTCAATTTCTAACTGACGTATTTTTCGTTCGATCTGATCTAAGTCTTGAGGTTTTGAATTAATTTCCATTCTTATTTTAGATGCCGCTTCATCAATAAGATCAATCGCCTTATCAGGCAGTTGCCGTTCAGTAATATAACGTTGAGAAAGTTCAACTGCAGCAACAATAGAAGAATCTTTTATCCTTACTTTATGATGACTTTCATACCGTTCTTTTATACCTCGTAATATAGAAATTGCATCATCTGAACAGGGCTCGTCAATCAGTACCGTTTGAAATCGACGCACCAAGGCCTTATCATTTTCAAAATATTTTTGATATTCATTAGATGTTGTTGCGCCAACTAACCTCAATTCGCCCCGTGAGAGAGCAGGCTTCAAAATATTAGCCGCATCCATTGCACCTTCACCACCCCCAGCACCAACAAGGGTATGAATCTCATCCACAAACAAAATAATTTCACCATCAGCATCTATTACCTCTTTCACAACGGCTTTCAAGCGTTCCTCAAATTCTCCTTTGAATTTAGCTCCAGCAATAATACCCGATATATCAAGAGAATAGACGGTTTTGGATTTAAGATTATCAGGTACATCTCCACTAACAATCCTGTGAGCTATACCCTCAGCAATAGCTGTTTTTCCTACCCCTGGTTCACCAACAAGAATAGGGTTATTTTTTGTTCGACGACTCAATATTTGAATCACCCTTCGTATTTCATCATCACGACCAATCACTGGATCTAATTTTCCCGAATTGACAGCTGAATTTAAATTAATCGCAAATTTTTCGATGGAATTATAATTTGCATCTTGATTCGTTGAATTCACTGGCCGATTTTTCCTCAATTGAAGAATAGCCTTTTTGAGATTCACCGCTGTAAAACCAGCATCCTTCAAAAGCCTTGATGCCTTGTTAGCATCTAATAGAATTGCAAATAACAACATTTCCACTGAAACATAAGTGTCTGAAAATTCTTTCATTACGACTTGAGCTTTGGTCAGTATCTTTTGTGAATCTGCGGATAATACTATTTGCGAAACATTGGATTGATTAACTTTATCTAACTCTGATTCAATAATCTGATTAAAAAGCTCAAGGTTAACACCACAAATGGAATACAAAAATTGCATTAGTTCTTTATTGCATTTGTTTAGAGCAATCAATAAATGGATAGGTTCAATTCTTTCATGCCCATATTTCAGCACACCTTGATAGGCCTCATTTAAAGTTTCTTGTACTTTCTGTGTATAGTTCTGTCGATTCATTTCAATAATTTGATTTTGAAGCGTCAAATCACAGACCAAGCCCAAATAAACCAAAAATAACAGACATTATGTCACTTTATTTTTTTTAACATGTCAAATTGTCTTAAAATATAGGTATTTATCTAAAATGAAACATAAATAGATAAATTCCGTTCTATAGCATTCAGACAATCATCAAATGAAACTCATTGCTATTCACATATCGATTTTGATCTTTTCAATAAACTCAGCGCTTCATGCCGAGGCGACGCTTAGCAGACAAGATTATGTGAGAACATATAAGAATTACGCTATTGAAAGCATGACCACCCACCAAATCCCAGCAAGCATTACCCTTGCTCAAGGAATATTAGAATCCGGATCGGGGAATTCATCTTTAGCTAAATCTTCTAATAATCATTTTGGTATCAAATGCGGAAGTCAATGGAATGGAGGAAAGACCTACCATGATGACGATGAGAAAAACGAATGTTTTAGATCTTACAGAAGTGTTTTAGATTCTTACAATGACCACAGTGTTTTTCTCACTACAAACAAGCGGTATAGTGCCCTCTTTCTATTAGACATTACCGACTATAAAGGTTGGGCAATAGGATTGAGTAAAGCGGGATATGCGACCAATCCAAAATATGCGAACCTATTGATAAAAATCATAGAAGATTTAGAGCTCTACAACTACGATCGTGTTATGCCCGATCAACCTGTTTTAACCCTGGTAAAAATCAATCGAAAAAATGTACTTTTTATTAACCAAATTCGCGTGATTTATGCCTCGAAAGGAGAAACATATTACCAAATTGCCAAACAGTTTGGATTGACCTTGAGACAAATCCATAAATACAACAATACCAAATTTCATAGTAAAGAAGCTCTTCTGCAAGAGGGAGATGTTGTTTACCTAGAACCCAAACGGTTGAGATCAAAAAAAAATAAATTTATTGAGTTATCTGGGGATAAAAACCTACTTGAAGTCTCCAAAGAAGAAGGCGTACGTTTAAAAACATTAATGAGAAAGAATCACATTTCTTCTCCGAATGAACAACTGAGGAAAGGAGAAAAGGTATTTCTGCGCTAAGTTAAGCTTTCGTAGGAATAGTTTGTTGTTTGTTTAAAGCCCCAATCGATTGGGGCTTTCTTATTTTCAATATAATTTCAAAATTCAGCTATTGAATAGAAATCAAAACCAAAAGATTAGAATCTTATTTGTAAATTCGTTCCTCATGAAATCTTTATTGTTGATTATTTCTCTGACTACTCCTTACCTGATCTATGCACATGATACGTTTTTTTCCTTCGCAGAGATGCAATATAATCAAGACTGCCAATGTCTCGAAATCAGCCTATCCGTATCATCTCACGATCTTGAAGAAAAAATGGAATCATTGGTTGAAAACTACAAAAGCCTAGAGACATCGTTCAAAATTGAATCAAACCGTAAACAGATTTCAGAATTCATCAGAGATGGATTCGCTATTTTTCAGAATAAGAAAGAAATAAAACTTATCATGATGGGTTATGAACTTTTAGAGGACGGTAGTTGTTCGCTATATTTCACCAGCCAAGTATTAAAGAAAGAAAACATAACTATGAAGTACGATTTGTTCATGCAAGAATTCTCAGAACAACAAAATAAACTTCAATATTTGAAATCTCCGAATAAAACGGAGACCTTTACCTTTTTTATTTTTAGAAGAGAAACCGAAATAAACTTATGAAAACTTCCTTTTTACTCTCCATTACATTATCACTCAGCCTGAGTTTACAAGTTTTGGGTCAAAAGAAATTTGCGCAAATTGATAACCTTATACCAACACCCAATGAATATCGAAATGCGGCTGGCGCACCTGGGCACAATTATTATCAGCAACAAGCTGACTATAAAATGCAGCTCAAGCTAGATGACTCTAAGCAGATATTACGTGGTACGGAGGTTATTACTTACACGAATAATTCACCAGATGCCCTAGATTATTTGTGGCTTCAATTGGACCAAAACTTATTTGCCAAAGATTCCGACACCAAATTAATTACAGTTGAAAAAATGGAGGATTTTAGGTCCATATCGAACATAGAGCGAAGGTTGTTCGATTACGATGGTGGTTTTAAGATAGAAGAAGTGAAAGCTTTGAATGGAGCTGACTTGGACTATTCGATCAACAAAACAATGCTCCGTATTGATCTCAAGCATCCACTTAAAACAAATGGTAGTGTTTCATTTAAAATCAAATGGTGGTATAACATCAACGACCGAATGGCCGTTGGAGGTCGTTCAGGTTATGAATACTTCAAAGACGAGGATAATTATATTTATACCATTGCTCAATTTTTCCCAAGAATGTGTGTTTATGATGATGTTTCAGGATGGCAAAACAAACAATTTTTAGGAAGAGGTGAATTCACTCTTCCATTCGGAAACTACGAGGTTTCTTTAACAGTGCCAGGAGATCATGTTGTTTCTGCAACAGGAACGCTTCAAAATGAAAGTACGGTTTTATCCGTTATCGAAAGAAAACGACTTCAAACTGCTCGAAAAGCAGATTCTCCGGTATTTATAGTTACCCAGGAAGAGGCAGAAAAAGCTGAACAAAATAAAGTCAAATCACTCAAAACATGGAAATTTAAGGCCAGTAACGTTAGGGACTTTGCCTTTGCAAGCTCGAGAAAATTTATTTGGGATGCCCAAAACACTAAGGTTGGGGGTAAAGATGTACTCTGTATGTCCTTTTACCCGAAAGAAGGAAACCCCTTATGGGAACGCTATTCTACAAAACTAGTGGCTCATACCGTCAATACATATTCTAAATATACCGTGGATTACCCATATCCGGTAGCCATATCAATCCACTCCAAATCAATTGGTATGGAGTACCCTATGATTTGTTTTAATGGAGGTCGCCCTGAAGCAGACGGGACTTATTCAGAGCGGACTAAATACGGAATGTGGGGCGTCATTATCCATGAAGTAGGACACAACTTCTTTCCAATGATTATTAATTCTGATGAGCGTCAATGGACATGGATGGATGAAGGCCTAAATACTTTTGTTCAGTATCTAACAGAACAGGAATGGGAACGCGATTATCCGTCACGAAGAGGGCCTGCTTATAAAATTGCTGATTACATGAGAGGCGACAAATCAAACATCTCTCCTATTATGACGAACTCAGAGTCCATTAGACAATTTGGAAACAATGCCTATGGTAAGCCAGCAACAGCTTTAAATATTTTGAGAGAGACCATTATGGGACGAGAGCTCTTCGATCACGCTTTTAAAACCTATTGCGAACGATGGAAATTTAAACACCCTACACCTGCAGATTTTTTTAGAACAATGGAAGATGCTTCTGCCGTAGATCTAGATTGGTTTTGGCGAGGTTGGTTCTTTAGTACAGACCATGTAGATATTGCCTTAACAGATGTGAAACTCTTTCAACTCAATACACAAAACCCTGAAGTTGAAAAAGCATTCTTGAAAGAACAAAATGATAACAGAGACATTCATATCGGAGAAACACGTAATGCAACCTCAATTGATGAAACCATCAACGAAAAAGATGCTTTGATCGATGATTTTTATGGAAAAAGAAATATTTATAAGGTGGATGCACTAGATATTAAAGAATATAACCAGTTAAAATCTAGAATTAGTAAAGAACAAATGGCATTGCTGAATTCTGGTTATTTCTTCTATGAATTGACCTTTGAAAACAAAGGTGGATTGGTCATGCCTCTAATCATAAAAGTCAACTACGGGGATGAAAGCTCTGAGGTCATCCGAATACCAGCAGAGGTATGGCGATCTCAAGAAGACATCATTACCAAAGTATTTATTTTAGAAAAAGAGGTGGTTTCATTCCAATTGGATCCTTTTCTAGAAACGGCAGATACTGACCTCTATAACAACAGCTGGCCTCGAAGAGTACAGCCTTCACGATTCGATTTGTTTGAACAACGAAAAATGAGAATGCAACAGCGTGAAAACCCCATGCAACGACAAAAAAGAGTGGATCAACTTCAAGACTGATCTTTTTCTGATTTCAAAACATTTGAGCCGATTCGTAAGTTTGTTATCTAAAAAATTTCACTCACATTGATTGACAATTCAAATAATACGGATAAAGAAGCTATTATTGTTATTGTAGGCTTTTTGGGTGCAGGGAAAACAACAGTATTGAAACGGCTTACTGATTCATACACTGCCGAGGGATGGAGGCCTTATATACTCCTCAATGATTACGAAAATGCCTATCTGGACGTACAACAGTTCAAAGCACAAATGACTGCCAAATCGATTAAAGGATTGAGCGGAAGCTGTATTTGTTGCAATGGCATTCATATATTGAGAGACTTTGTAAATAAAATACCTCCAAGAGAAAATGGCATCACTTTAATTGAGGCCAATGGAACAACAGATGCCTGTGCTCTTGCTGGATTCCTGGGAACAGGATTAAATGAGCGATTTATGCCTCCTGTTCAATTGTCCGTGGTCAATGTAAAGGATTGGCAACAACGCGAAACGCACAATGAACTAGAAGCCAATCAAATTCAGCTATCCTCTGTGGTCTTATTGACACATCTTGACGGCACCTCCAAACATCGACAGCTAGAGGTGCGCAATGCACTCCAAAGAATCAATCCGACCGCCAAACTCATGACTTTAGAAGAGCTCAAGATTGATGTACTCTCGAAGCTTGCTCCTTCGAATAATGATGTCAAGAAATTAGACCATATGAAAACCCACTGGTCATCCTGTTCAGTGGACTTACCCGAGCTTCCTTATCAAAGAAGCATCGAAGTATTGTGTAATCATTTTCCTGAAACCATACTAAGAATCAAAGGTTGTGTCAAAATACAAGGTGAAGCACATTATACCTATTTCGAACGAACTCCGGATGGAATCATTGCAATTAGACCATTCAATG
>CAJWCX010000006.1 GCA_913031405.1 uncultured Flavobacteriales bacterium
GAGCAGTGTGAATATCAGAACGCTGCATCTTCTTCCCATCTGAGTCTAAATAGAAAGTTTCACCATGCTGATTAAAGATTCGAGCTATTGGTCGAATTAACTCAAGATCTATGCTCCAATCATTGCTAATTGTCTTGAATACCTCCACATTTCTAACCTCAGGCATCGCCCTTACAAAATCTTCTATTTTTTTGATTTTGAAATCACTATATCGTTGCCCTTCATAAAAAAGACGTTCGTTTCGCAAACGACTGACCAACTCTTTTTCAGTTAAAAAAGCATCTGGACCATCGACATGAATCTTTACATTAGGTTTTTTTACCAAGGAATCATCAACGAAGCTATTGCCATAGAACAAGACCAATACAACTCCGGTAAATAAAAGTCCCCATAATGTTATTTTTAACCATTTTTTCATAGTAATTCAGGAAGGTTTTCATTCAGAATTTTTGTAAGTGGCTCTACCAATCTGTCGATGTCTCCAGCCCCAATTGTTATAACTACACCCTCTTTCGTTTTTTTCATAAGTTCTAGAACCTTAGTTGATTCAACAACTCTCTTCTCCTTAAGGTCTACTTTTGATAGAAGCCAATCACTTGAGACGCCAATAATTTCATCTTCACGTGCCGCATAAATAGGCAGCAGATAAAGCTCATCAAATCTAGAAAGTTGCTCACCAAACCCACTACCAAAATCTTTTGTGCGAGAATATAAATGAGGCTGAAATATGGCAACAAGGTTTTTTTCAGGAAACATCATTTTGATAGAGTCTATCAATAATTTGAGCTCTTCAGGATGGTGAGCGTAGTCATCGATGTAAATCAAATCATCAGTCTTGATATGTATATCAAAGCGGCGACGAACCCCTTTGAAACCGGCTAAACCTTTTTTTATTTCAGGATAAGTCAATCCTATTTTTTCCAATAATACAATACAGGCAAGAGCATTTAAAACATTATGAATACCCGGAATTCCAAGAGTATATCGCAAACTATTGTTTTGCTGATTTCGAACATAGAAAACCATTTCACCATTTTCATAAAAAATATCGCTCGCAGAATAATCAGCAGTGTCAGAATCAATATTGTATGTGTATGAAGGACATAATGTGTGTAATTGAAGACCCTCCCTAAGAATACAGAATCCATTTGGATCAATCTTCATTACATATTGCTGAAAGCCTTCATTAAAACGTTCATCATCGCCATATATATCCAAATGGTCAGGATCCATTGCAGTCACAATGCTTGAGTGCGGTGACAAATGAAGAAATGAGCGGTCAAATTCATCAGCTTCCACAACAGTCCACTCACTAGAACTTTCAATAAGAACATTAGAATTGAAATTAGAAGAAATACCCCCAAGAAAAGCACTACACTTATGAGTGCTGACACTTAAAACATGGGCAAGCATGGCACTCGTGGTCGTTTTGCCATGTGTACCTGCAACACACAAGGCTTTTTTATATCTGGTAACAAGACCTAGAGCTTCCGATCTTTTCAAAACCTCAAAGGCATTTTCTTTAAAATACTGAAGTTGAGGATGTATATCAGAAACTGCAGGCGTATATACAACCAATGTATCTGACGGATTGATATAATTACCTGGAAGCCGAGATACGTTTCCACTAAAATCAACACTAAATCCCTCTTTAATAAGAGCTTCTGTGATCGGAGAAGGTGTCTTATCATAACCCGCAACCTGCTTACCAATTGCCTTAAAATACCTGGCTAAAGCGGACATACCAATACCTCCGATACCTACAAAATAAAAGGCCTTATATTCAGTGATTGTTTTCATTAGTATGCAATAATCGATTCGGATTCATCAACAATTTCGACGG
Organism: uncultured Flavobacteriales bacterium; assembly: GCA_913031405.1. Lineage (GTDB taxonomy): Bacteria > Bacteroidota > Bacteroidia > Flavobacteriales_D > Crocinitomicaceae > UBA952. The sequence continues at coordinate 1,844 of CAJWCX010000006.1, forward strand.
TAGCATTTGGCCTAGCCAAGCTTAAAATATTTTTTGCAAGTTTAGTAGACTGTTCTTCATTGACCAACAACTCTTTTGCTTTGTGAATAAGTTCCTTTTGGGCTTCTGCATCTTTCACCAATACCGCAGCCTCACTATTGACCAAAGACATCGCATTTTTAGTTTGATGGTCTTCAGAAACGTTAGGAGAAGGCACAAGAATTACAGGCTTGCCTACCAAACACAATTCAGATACAGACAGCGCCCCTGCCCGAGAAACAATTAGATCAGCAGCAGCATAGGCAGCATCCATTCTTGAAATAAAAGCCAGTAGCTTTATATTTGGATGTTTTTCTTCAGAAACCATTGAACTAAGAGCTTCGAAATAATACTTTCCACATTGCCAGATGTATTGGTAATTATTCTGGTCTTTTGAATCCAGCATTCCAATCATTGCATCGTTAAGGGTTTTAGCCCCTAGGCTACCCCCTAGAATTAAAATGGTTTTATGACTTGGGTCTAAACCAAAAACCTGATGCGCCTCATTTCGATCAATATTTCTTTCAGATAAATCTTTTCGGACTGGATTTCCCGTAAAACGAATTTTATCTTCCGGAAAGAATTTTGATAAGCCTTCATAGGCAGTGCAAATCAAACTTGCCTTTTTCGATAAAAGAATGTTGGTTTTACCTGGATAAGAGTTTTGCTCTTGAATAAGAGTCGGTACTTTCAGAATGCTAGCCACTTTCAAGGTTGGTCCACTTGCATATCCCCCCACTCCAATTACCAATTCAGGTTGAAACTCTTTAATGACCCTCTTGGCCATAAACAAACTTTTCAGGATTTTAAAAGGAAGTAAAAAGTTTGAAAAAGTAAGCTTCCTTTGAAGACCCGAGATAGGTAGTCCAATAATTTCATATCCAGCTTCAGGAACCTTTGTCATTTCCATTCGACCTAGTGCACCTACAAATAATATATCTGCTTTTGGATTTCTTGATTTAATCTCATTAGCGATGGCAATTGCTGGAAAAATATGCCCCCCAGTGCCACCACCTGATATGATTACCTTTGCTATGTGTTTTCTTTCACTATTCATAGTCAAAGGATTTATTCACAGCACTTCTTCTCAAACTTTTGTAAGCAATTGATTGAACAACACCAATTGAAATACAAGCCATAATCAAAGCCGACCCTCCCATAGCCAAAAAGGGCATATTTTGTCCTGTTACAGGGAATATACCGGTACAAACAAGCATATTGATCGAAGCTTGTGACAGCAAGTGTATTCCAATACCCAAGCAAGCATAAGATTCGAATAGGCTATCTGTACGCAATGCGACTTTTATAATTCTTAATAATAAAATCAAATACATAAAAATCAGTAGTACTGATGACACGGTGCCAAACTCTTCTACAAAGCTGGCGTAATAGAAATCAGCATAGGCCTCCGGCAAATATTCTTTCAGCTTTCCATCACCCACACCTTGGCCAAAAATCGAACCGTTAAATATGGCCAATTCCGCATTATCAGCTTGGGCATTCTCTATTTTGCTGAAAGCATCAGAGTCTGTTTTTCGTTCTATGCGTTTTTCCCAAGTGTCGTATCTGGGTAAAAGATTGAACTCTGGAAATCCTTTATGTACAGAAATCACAAGAAACAACAAAGCAACACCACCACCAATGATACTGACTAGCTTGAGCCAAGGAAATTTACCTACAAAAAGAAGGATTAATGAAAGTGTAAATAACATAAGAGAAGTAGATAAATTATCCTTAAGAATTAGACCACATATAATTAAAATAGGAGCCATAAGGGGAAGCACACCCTCTTTCCAATCGTCGAGCTTTCCCTCTTTTTTGACCAAAAGCCTTGAAATATAAAGAATAAGTGCTAGCTTGGCAAAATCGGAAGATTGAAAGGTTAAGCCTATAAACGGAATGCGTATCCAACGGTCTGCTCCATTTACATTGACTCCAAAAAACATTGTAAATATGAGTAAAGCAATCGCCAAATAATAGGAGAATTTACTGATTTGATATATGTATTTTGAATCCAATCGATGAATCACATACATTGCTGAAAAACCAATAAACACATATAAAAAATGCTTGAATAAATAATAAAAAGGTGAACCTCCCTCAATCTTAACTAAGATGGGAACAAAGCTGTATACGGTTACCAGTGAAAATGAGAGCAACAAAATAGAAATCACCCAAATGACTGGATCACCTTTTAGATATTTAAAATAGGCTCTCATGTAAGCTTAGAAAATAAGGATGAAAAATAATTCATAGAATAGGGACTGTCCGAATCTGATGAAGTAAATAGAAGTATTCCGGGTTGCAGGGTGAAATCATCTAAATTTTGAATGGCTTTTGAAACGCTATCAAAATATGTAATGTGCTCTTGTTTTTTTACCATGTCCTTTAGCACACCATAAATGAGATACTGTTCTATTTTACTACCATCTTTGTCATGCTTATCAATATATTGATTGACTTCAGAGGCATTACCAAGCCAAACCGTTTGAAACGGAAAGGATTCAATTGTTTTATCCAAAACTGCAATATTGGGATTGTGCCAACTGAAAGCATCCATTCCCAAAAACTTTCCATGAGATTGCAGTGTGGTATCACCTGAACTCAGTGAGCCACTTGACTGCGCAACGGAAATCGCATCCTTGATTTTATTGAATTCCTTCTCCCCCATTCTTATAGCATTCTTACTGCTTGCTTAAATTGATTTCCTCGATCCTCATAATTTTCAAAAAGATCAAAACTCGCACAGGCCGGAGAAAGTAAAACAGACTCATTCTTTAAAGCCAACCTGTAAGCATAAGCTACAGCTTCAACAGCGTTTCTTGCTTCAACCAAAGTGTCTACTTTAGACTCAAAAGCTTCTTTGATTTTATGGTTGTCTTCACCTAAACAAATAATAGCTTTTACCTTCTCATCAACTAAAGTCATTAATTCGTTGTAATCATTTCCCTTATCGACACCCCCTACAATCCACACGGTTGGTTTTTCCATGCTTTCTAATGCAAACCAGGTTGAATTGATGTTCGTTGCCTTAGAATCATTGATAAATTCTACACCATTAATCTTGGCGACAAACTCCAAACGGTGCTCTACATTAACAAAATCCTCAAGGCTTTGTCGCACAATATCCTTGCGGATTTCAACAACTCTGGCGGCAATTCCGGCAGCCAGAGAGTTTTGGGTATTGTGCTTACCCTTTAAAGCTAAATCATGAATGGACATAGTAAATTGATTTTTTATATTGATAATTAATTGTTCCTTGTTTAAGTACCCTCCCACCTCTTGACTTTCGGTCAGAGAGAATTTTGCCAGCTTCATCTTCGGACTTTTTTTTTGCATTGCAGCACGTATATTGGGATCATCAGCATTATAAATGAACCAGTCCGAATTTGTCTGATTGTTAATGATTCGCATTTTCGAATTGACATACAAACTCATGTCATTTTGATAGCGGTCTAGATGATCGGGGGTAATGTTTAAAAGAATAGCAATATCAGCACGAAAATCGACCAAGTCATCGAGCTGAAAGGAGCTCAATTCGAGCACATAGTATTCACAATCCGTAGTAAGCAATTGACGCGCAAAACTCTTACCGATATTTCCACCAAAACCCACATCATAACCCGCTTTATCAAGGATATGATGAACTAACATAGTGGTGGTTGTCTTTCCGTTACTTCCGGTGATACATATGGTCTTGGCGTTAGAAAAACGAGAAGCAAATTCAATCTCTGAAAGCATCCATATTCCCTTGTTTTTGATGGACTGAATGATTGGTGCTTCATTTGGAATTCCCGGTGATTTAATGACCAAATCGGATCTCAAAATCCGATCAGTAGAGTGCCCCTTCTCTTCAAACTCAATACTATTTTCAGAAAGCTCAGAACGAAGGTTTTCTTTGATTGAGCCAAAATCAGAAACAAACACCTGAGCACCATATTTTTGGGCGAGTAGGGCTGCTCCAACACCGCTCTCGCCAGCACCAATAACAGCTATATATTTGTTTTCGATATTCATTATCTGACTTTCAAGGTTACAATGGTGACTACAGCAAGAAGAACAGCTAAAATCCAGAACCGAGCTACAATTTTGGCTTCATGTAAACCTGCCTTTTGATAGTGATGATGAAGTGGAGCCATCTTAAAAATACGCCGGCCTTCACCGAATTTTCTCTTTGTATATTTGAAATACCCGACCTGCATGAGTACAGAAATATTCTCAATCAGAAATACACCGCACAACACAGGTATCAATAATTCTTTTCGAATAGAAATGGCAAAAACCGCAATGATCCCTCCTATTGCAAGACTACCCGTATCACCCATAAATACTTGGGCAGGATAAGAGTTGAACCATAAAAATCCTACACAGGCACCCACAAAAGCGGAAATGAAAATAACCAGCTCCTCGGCAAATGGGATGTACATGACATTGAGATAATCGGCGAACTGGGCATGCGAGCTCACATACGCTAGTATGGCAAGAGCAATACCCACAATGGCCGAAGTACCAGTTGCCAAGCCATCAAGTCCATCCGTCATGTTGGCGCCATTTGAAACAGCTATGACGATAAAGATGACCACAGGTATAAAAATCAACCAACCGTAAGAGCCGGATCCACCAAGCAACCATTTATAATTGAATTCATTGTCCTTTACAAAAGGTATTGTAGTCGTCATTTCATCTGACTCAACCCACTTATAATCAAGATCTGAATCCAATTCTTGATGCTCATGAGAAACAAGCTTTTCATTGTTTTTAAGCTGATAATCGGTGGCAACACGCTTATGAATCACGACGTCATCTGAAAAATACAACACAGAACCAACAATTAAACCAACACCAATTTGGCCAATCACCTTAAACTTTCCTTTTAAACCCTCTTTGTTCTTCCTAAAAACCTTGATATAATCATCTAAAAAGCCAATGAGCCCCAACCAAACTGTGGCCAGCAACATTGTGATGACATAAATGTTCTCCAATCGAGCAAACAAGATTGTTGGAATCAGTATAGCACTTAATATAATTAGGCCTCCCATAGTCGGGGTTCCCGACTTTTCCATCTGACCATCAAGCCCCAGGTCACGAACTGTTTCTCCAATCTGTTGCCGCCGAAGTCTAGCAATAATTCGCTTTCCAAAAATGATTGAAATCACCAAGGAAGTAATTAAAGCAAGAGCAGCTCTAAATGAAATATAACTAAACAATCCGGCTCCCGGGAAATTGTATTTTTCTAAAAACTCAAAAAGATAGTACAGCATTAGTTATTGATTTGGTTTAAAAATTCACTTGCAATTTGATAATCGTCAAAGTCGTGCTTTACTCCTTTGATTTCCTGATATTTTTCATGGCCCTTTCCAGCCAGTAAAACAATATCTTTCACATCAGCCAATTTTATAGCGAGCTTAATGGCTTCACGTCGATCTGAAATGGATAGTGCCTTATTCTTTTGTTCATCGTTCAAACCTTTTTTCATGTCTTCGAGAATGGCTTCTGGATTTTCATTTCTTGGATTATCAGATGTGAGTATAATCTGGTCACTCAAACGAGAGGCGATAGCTGCCATTAAGGGACGTTTCGTGGCGTCTCGACCACCCCCACATCCTAAAACAGTATATAGCTTTGATTGATGTTTTTTAATACTATTTATGGTCGATAATACATTCTCCAAAGCATCTGGTGTATGGGCATAATCGACAATCGCAGTTGGCCCCTGTTCTCCTTTGACATACTGAAATCTTCCATCAACGGATTTTAAATCACTTAATGCACTTAATATTTGTAACTTGTCTTGACCCAGCAGCCTAGCGACCGCAAAAACTGTGAGCAAATTATAAGCATTAAATCGGCCAATGAGCCTAGAATAAAACTCCAGCCCGTCCATTTTAAGTATGAGTCCAGAGATTTCATTTTCAATAATTTTGGCTTTAAAATCAGAAGGTGTTTTTAAGGCATATGTATAGCGATCTGCTTTTGTGTTTTGAAGCATTACAGAACCATTTTTATCATCTGAATTGACCAGTGCAAATGCATCCGATGAAAGCCCATCAAAAAACCGTTTTTTAGCTTTGATATATTCATCAAAAGTCTTGTGATAATCCAAATGATCATGACTGATATTTGTAAATACGCCTCCTTTAAACCGAAGTCCAAGCGTACGATTCTGAACAACAGAATGAGAACTCACCTCCATAAAACAATGGGTGCAACCCTGCTCAAGCATTTCTGCTAACAGCAAATTCAAAGAAACAGAATTAGGAGTGGTATGCGTAGATTGAATCGCTCGATTACCAACCTTGTTCACCACGGTTGATATGAGCCCACATGTATACCCAAGATCGGTGTATAAGTCATGAAGTAATGTAGCTGTGGTTGTTTTTCCATTCGTACCAGTAATTCCAACTAACTCTAGTTTTTCTGAGGGGTAATGGTAAAAAGCTCCGGAAATCAATGCTAAAGCAACAGAGGTATCATTTACCATTAAACAAGTTACGTCTTCATGATTTAATATTACTTTTCGCTGACAAACTACGATGCGACAACCCTGATCAATAGCTGACTGAATATAATCATGCCCATCAGCTAATACACCAGGAATAGCAAAAAAAACCGATTCTTCGCAAACCTTCCTAGAGTCAAAATGAAGCGCCGTAACTTCCTGCTCAATTGACCCTTGAATCAGCTCAAAATCCAGTCCTATCAATATGTCTTTTAGCTTTCTCATTTATCCTCCAAAACAATTTGAATTAATCTACCCTTTTCAATAACCTCTCCCTCTGGAACGGATTGCAAAACAACCTTTCCATAACCTCGAAATTCAACGATATAGCCCATAGATTCTAAAAGATAAACTGCATCTTTCGCGGTCATACCCTTTACATTTGGCATTACATTTTTACGAATGACTCGATCCTTTAGCTGAATGGTCTTCACTGATTTTGACACACCAGCCCACTCTCCACCATCACTAACCTCATGCACATAACCCATTTCGTTAAGCGACTTTGATATGTCAGACTTGTAACCTGCTTTAATAAGTGGCAAACTTTCTGACTTTTCCGCCGCCTCGTTGATGGCATCATGATATTTTAAATCTGAAGCAAAAACTTTATTGGCAACTGCGGCAAATACAGTACCTGAAACCTTTGCGCCATAAATCTGGGTCTTTGGCTTGTAGATTACCACAATACAAGAGTATAGCGGATCCTCAGCCGGAAAATAACCACAAAATGACGCTTGATATTCCGAATCCTTACGTCCTAAGAATTCACCAGAGGCGTCTATTAATTTCACGGTACCGGTCTTACCTGCAATGTTAAACATCACACTCGTAAGGTCTGATCCTGTTCCACGTTTCATAACACCGACAAGACACTTTTTAACTTGATCAATGGTGGATTGAGAGCAGATTTTGCTATCCAATACAACCGGCTCAAAACGCTCGATTGTTTTACCCGAATGACGTATTTCTTGAACAAATAATGGACGCATCATCTTCCCATTATTGGCAACGGTATTATAAAGATTAAGGGTCTGCAGAGGTGTTTGTTCTAGCTCATAGCCAATAGACATATATGGAATAGAAATTCCAGACCACTGTTTGGTTCCAGGTCTTGAAACTTTTGGTTCCGGTTCCCCTTCAAGCTTGATCCCTAAGGACCGAGTTAACCCAAACTTTTCAAGTCGTTCAATAAACTTATATGGCTGACCCTTATAGAGATCATTTATAGTCGGAGCCAAAACATTAGACGACTTTTCAAAAGCTTTTTGAATACTGATTTCCCCATAACCAAAACCATAGTTAGAATCATATAAAGGTTTTTTAGATCCTTTGAAACGATAGGTCCCAGAGGCATTAACTATATCCGTTAGCTTCAGCTTCTTATCTTCTAAAGCCGCCATTAATGAGGCCAGTTTGAAGGTTGAACCTGGTGCCGAAAGACGACCAATTGCGTAATTGTAGGATTCCGAGAAAGTATTGTCTTTATTGCGTTTTAGATTTGAAATGGCTCTTACATATCCTGTTTTAACCTCCATAACAATTACGCAACCGTGAGACGCATCCATATCAATCAGTTGCTTTTCAAGCTCGGAATGAACCACCTCTTGAATATCAGAGTCAATAGTTGTTACTACGTCAGCTCCAGAAACGGACTGCTCAGCATACTGCCCTGTCTTCTTCCAACCCGTAGCCAGTTTTTGCTCATAAACCTTCCCAGGTGTTCCAGACAAATCTTTATGAAAAGCTCCTTCAATACCAACAGCATAAATCTTGTCTCCGTCTTCCTTATAATACCCCAAAGTTCTCTCAGCAAGCTTTCCTTTTGGTTTTTTTCGAATAGTAGTTTCCTCGTGATCAATAAGACCCCCTCTCATTTGGCCTGCGTCAAAAATTGGGAATTCACGAAGTCTTTCTCTTTGGTCGTGAGTGACTTGTCTTTGAATCAACAAATAACGCTTCCCGCGATCTCTGTAGCTTCGTATTCTGTTTTCATACTCCCTTGCGCTACGATCCCTAAACATATTACTCAAAGCCTCAGACAAATCAGAAACTTTAGCATCAAACAGATCGCTATCAACAACAGTAGGATCCATATAAATATCGAAATAAGAAACCGTCGTCACAATCGGATTCATGTCTTTATCTAGAACATCGCCATACTGTGCATTTTCAACCACGATTCGTTTGGGTATTCTAGAATCTGTATCAGAAAACAAGGTTTCTTTATCCGATAGCTGAATGGATAAGGTCATATAAATGACCAGCCCCATCATCAGTACAAAACTGAAATAGATAATGTAGGCTCGGTAAAAAAGAAAATTTTTTCCTTTATTGTTCATTCTTATTTATCCTTATGACTTTTGTAGCATTCAGAGACTCTTTTAGCTCTCTTTCCTTAAGCCTCTCAACCAGCTTATATCTTCTTGTTTCAGATTCCAGTTGTGTTTTAAAATCTATGTAATCTGCTGCATTTTGATTGAGCTCACTCTGATTGTTCCTAATGTCCGTATTGAGCTGCTTTACATAATACCCCTTGGCAACAAAGACAATCAGCAAGAGAAGAATAAAGAAAATATAGGACAGGTTATTAAGAACAAACGATTTGGTCAAAAACTCTCCATTAAGAATTTGAGTCAGTGCATTTGAATCCCGTCCTTTACCAACGACTTTTTGTGTCCCTTTTTCGTTATGCTTATTGTTACCCATTCTTTTTTGCAATTCTCAATTTGGCGCTGCGTGAACGCGTATTTTCCTTTTGTTCAAGCTCATCCGGAACTACCGGTTTTCTGGTTACCTCTGTAAGTGGTTTTAAAGGATTCCCAAAAAAATCTTTTTCAAGATCGCCTTGAACATTTCCCTTTTTCATGAAATTTTTTACGATGCGATCCTCTAAGGAGTGGTAGGAAATAACTACAAGACGACCGCCTGGCTTTAATAAATCTGAAGCCTGACCCAAAAAGGACTCTAGAGCTTCGAGCTCTTTATTAACCTCTATCCTCAATGCTTGAAATACCTGCGCGTAATACTTATGCTCTTTGAATTTAGGTGCTAGACCCGATAGCAAGTCGATTAGTTTCTTTGTTGTTTGAATATCGCTATCTGTTCTTTGCTGCACAATCTCAGCAGCTAATCTTCTTGCGTTTTTAATTTCTCCATAGCTCCGAAAGATGCGTACTAAATCATCCTCATCGTAGGTATTTAAAACATCTGCTGCAGTTGATTGACTCGATGCGTTCATTCGCATATCCAAATGAGCTTCATTACGAAGAGAAAATCCTCGTTCAGGTTGATCAAACTGATGCGAAGATACTCCAAGGTCCGCGATAATACCATCAACCTCAATGACTCCCTTGGCCTTCATTTGATTCGATAAAAACGAGAAGTTAGATTGAATAAAGCTAAAATTGGAAGCATTCCAAATATTTGCTTTTGCATCGGCATCTTGATCCAATACGTAAAGAAAACCTTTTGCACTCAATTTTTCGAAAATGGCTCTCGAATGACCCCCACCCCCAAAGGTTACATCGACGTATACACCATCAGGCTTTATGTCAAGCCCATCAATGCAAGCATCGCACAAAACAGGTATGTGGTATGTGTTAATCTTGTCCGTCATCCAAGTCGCCCATTACTTCGTTTGCCAAATCAGCAAAGTCCGTTATGTTTTCTTCAATCATATTGAAGTACTTGGATTTGTCCCAGATTTCTATTCGATCGTTATAGGCTATTAGCATAACCTCTTGCCCCAGGCCAACACGCTCAGAATGCCCTGATGGAACTAGAGCCCGACCGGCATTATCAAGAGAAACGTGCTTCGCACCCTGGTGGAATAAACGATAAAACATTCGATTTTTTGGTTTAAAAAGATTCATTTTAGAAAGCTTCTCACTCATTCGCTCCCACTCCAAAATCGGATAGAGCGTTAAGCAATCCTCGAACCCCTTATTTAACATGAAATCTCGCTGGGCATTTGCAGGAAGTTGTTTACGCAAACCCGAAGGGAACAGAAACCTGCCCTTAGCGTCTAGCTTAACCTCGAATTCTCCTACTAATCCTGACATAACGAAAATATCTAGTTAAAATTAGTGGAATTTTACCACTTTTTACCACCAAAAATCAAATTGTTGAAAACTTATAACGCAATTTACGTCATTTTGTTTCAATAAACCAACATAAACACTATAAATAATAGATTTAACAACACAGGCCTAAAGTGGTAAAAAGTGGAAAACTATTTTTTATTAACAATTTGTAAGCCCCAATTATATGCCTACTTTTGTTCAGTGAAAATCTCGGGAAAGTATTGGATTCTGTTGCTTATTTTATCATTAATTTGGGGCAGCTCATTCATTCTCATGAAAAAAGGGATGTATGCTTCCTCTGGAGAAATGATTTTCAACTCCAATCAAGTGGCTACAATGCGCATATTGCTTTCTAGCTTAGTACTTCTTCCCTTTGGTATCCGTGCTTTCAAGAGAGTATGTCTCAAAAAACACTTCGTTCCATTTATAGTTGTTGCTCTTTGTGGGAATCTGTTCCCCGCTTTTCTATTTACCTATGCAGAAACAGGGATTTCCTCGGGTTTTACAGGGATGCTAAATAGTATAACCCCTATATTTGTCATTTTTATTGGATTTGGGTTTTTTAAGATTAGAATGACCTACTCCCAAATACTCGGATCTATAATTGGAAGTTTAGGGGTTATCTCACTCCTCTATTTCGGAAAATCTGTTTCTCTTGATGGTGATTGGGAGCATATTTTTGCAGTAGTTCTTGCCACACTGTGCTATGCCATCAGCCTGAGCGTGATTCGGTATAAACTAAGCTCTTATAAATCAATTGACATCGCAGCGATTGCATTTCTACTTTTACTGCCTCCATCTCTGACTATATTTATGACAGAACACACCTGGAGCGTTTTTGAATCCAAAGAAAACGCTTGGAACAGCTTTATCGCCATCAGCATTCTTGGCATAATCGGTACGGCTTTCGCTTTATTCCTTTTTAATAACATTATTAAGAATACTTCTGCACTTTTTGCGAGTTCTGTCACTTATTTCATACCCATTGTAGCAGTCTTTATTGGTTTTTTCTTCGGGGAGCGTATTTCAGCTTATCAAATTATATCAATGCTGATGGTACTTTTAGGCGTATTTGTTGCGAATTCAAAAAGGGACAAAAAGGTTTTCGATTAATTTGAGTCTTTATTTTGACTCATTAGAATAAAACATTATCTTTGCAAACCAATTTTGGAAGATATTTTAATTTAAAGATTGTTATGTACGCAATAGTAGAGATAGCAGGGCAGCAATTTAAAGTGCAAAAAGACCAAAAGGTTTACGTTCATCGTCTAGACGCTGAAGCCGGTTCAAAGATAGATTTTGACAAGGTTTTATTGATTGAAGACAAAGGAAAAGTAAACGTTGGCGCCCCGGCTGTAGCAGGTGCAAAAGTCACCGCGGAAGTATTAAATCACGTTAAAGGTGATAAAGTCATCGTTTTCAAAAAGAAACGAAGAAAAGGATACAAAAAAAAGAACGGACATCGTCAGGCATTTACAGAGCTCTCGATCAAAGGAATTAAAGTAAAAAAACCAGCCGCTAAAAAAGCTGCTGCAGAAAAATAAAACAACATGGCACATAAGAAAGGAGTAGGTAGTTCGAAGAACGGTCGTGAATCTCAAAGTAAAAGATTAGGTGTTAAAATATTCGGTGGACAAGCTGCGATTGCAGGAAACATCATTGTTCGTCAAAGAGGAACACAGCACCACCCAGGAAACAACGTGGGTATGGGTAAAGACCATACATTATATGCACTTGAAGATGGATTAGTAGAATTCAAAAAGAAAAAGAACAATCGATCTTTTGTTTCTGTTGTTCCTTTTGAAGCAGGAGCAGAAGCATAATGTTTCTATGTAAAAATTTAAAGGCCGGCTCTTGTCGGCCTTTTTTTTGTTTCCTACTTTTACATGCGTATGATGCAGCTAAATCGGCAACAACGATTTTTATCCTCTATTGGTGCAGGCCTAATGCTAACGCTTTGCTTTCCCTATTCCGGAAGCCTTACCCCATTGGTGTTTACTGCGTTAATTCCATTGCTTTGGGTTGAAGACTCTACTCAAAAAGCAAAGCTTACTTCTGGTTCTGTTTTTTTACATGCCTTTATTTGTTTTCTGATTTACAACATAGGTAGCTCTTATTGGATTTACAATGCAAGTGCAGGAGGGGGAATATTTGCCTTTCTTTTTAATACAAGCATGATGTGTTTGGCTTTTCAATCCTTTCATTTTATCAAAAAACACCTGGGAAATCGAAAAGGCTATCTATCTTTTCCCTTTGTGTGGCTGGGATTTGAACACATACACAGCAACTGGGAGTTTTCTCACCCGTGGCTTTCTTTGGGCAACGTTTTTTCCGTAAGAACCAGCTGGATTCAATGGTATGAATATACCGGTGTGAGCGGAGGAACCCTCTGGGTGATTGTCGTAAACCTCCTTCTATTTCTCATGATCAAAAGGTATTTTGCTCAAAAGGAGATCAGAAAAATCATCATTCTTTGTTCGATATCTTTGGTTTTACCCATTCTCATCTCCTTCATTAACCAGAGTATGTGGAATGCCTCTATTGATAAATTCAAACAAGATTATGAAGTTGTCATCGTTCAGCCCAACCTGGATCCTTATAATGAGAAATTCACAGGAGGCCCTCATGGACAAACAAATCAATTTCTCAAACTTGCTGATTCAAAAATAACACCCAAAACAGAGCTTGTCGTTTTTCCAGAAACTGCATTGAGCTACAGCTTTTATGAGGATCAATTTAAGCGGCTTTCCATTTATCCCAAGTACCTACAGGCGGTTAAAAAATGGAATACAGATCTATTGATAGGTGCCTCAACGATGAAACATTTTGATTCTAAGCAGTCGA
>CAJWCX010000007.1 GCA_913031405.1 uncultured Flavobacteriales bacterium
GCGTTTTATCTCTGTTTTCTTTTTTAATATCTACATCAAAAGGTTTAAGCTTTTGATCTGTTTTTTTCACCTCTCCTTTGTAATTGAGAATAACAGCATCGTCAAGATTAACATATTTTTTGAACTCTTCCGGCGCATTCTTTCGGGTAATGCCTTCTTTTTCAATATCTATCATCGCAGAAAGGATGTCGAGCTGCTTTTTTATTATAATGTTATCTTTTGTTCGCTCTTTCAACGCCTCTGATAATGTAGCAAGAATTAACCCTAAAACAACAACGAGGGCAATTGCAAATCCAAAAGTATATCCGTTTGATTCTTTATTGATAGCCATTTACGTGGTTTTTAATCTTTTTAAACGTCTGTTAATATTTGCCTGAACTACATAATGATCAATAATAGGAGCCATTACATTCATAAATAATATTGCTAAGAAGACACCTTCGGGATAAGCCGGATTCAGTACTCGTATCATGATTGCGAGGAATCCTCCAAAAAACCCGTAAATAATTTTACCAGTAGCTGTTTGCGAAGCAGTCACAGGATCTGTTGCCATAAATATAGCTCCGAAAGCAAAACCTCCAATGATCAAATGATAATAGGCAGGTAAATCAAGATAAGGATTTCCTCCTGCTAGATTAAGCAAAAGTCCCATGATGAAACCTCCTACGAAAAAGGATAAAATTATCCGAAGTGATCCTACACCTGTGAAAATGAGAATGACAGCACCCAAAAGGCATGCCATCGTTGATGTTTCACCGATCGAACCTGGTATCATTCCCATAAAAGACTCCCAGGCTGTGTATTCACTCGAAAAGCTTTGAACTGCTACATTAGATTGAACCGCTTCACCAGCAACCATTGCTTTATCTGACATAAAAGAGGCTAAATCACCCAACGCTGTTGCTCCTGAAAATCCATCAACGGCTTCAGGATTACTAGCCATTTTATCCCCTAATCCAGACATCCAAACTTTATCTCCAGACATCGATGTGGGGTATGCGAAGAATAAGAATGCCCTGGCAGTTAATGCAATATTTACGACATTCATTCCGGTTCCTCCAAAAATTTCTTTACCGATAATAACGGCAAATGCAGTCGCCAAACCAACCATCCATAGTGGCACATCCGCAGGCATGGTTAAAGGAATTAGCATTCCGGACACCAAAAACCCTTCATGCAAGGAATGCCCTCGAATCATTCCAAAAAGAAACTCAACACCTAATCCAACTGCATACGAAACCATCACAACGGGCATGACAATAATGAGCCCATTCAAAAATTTGGTGCCAATCATATCAAAATAAGGCAAATTTCTATTTGCCTCTGATACTGCCATTTCCCAATGTCCGGTATTGTAAATACCAAAAATTAAACAGGGTATAAGGGCGATTACAACTGTAAACATGGTACGTTTGAGGTCAACCCCATCACGGATATGGGTTCCCTTTTGGGTTACGAGTTTTGGCGTAAATGCAAAAGTTGCCAAAGTTTCGAATAATGGATTCCACTTTTCGTACTTCCCGCCTTTCTCGAAGTGCGGTTCCATTTTGTGTAAATATTTTTCTAAAAATTTCACTTTTAGTAGTTTAAGTTTACATACATTCACTAGCAATTAAGTCCAGCCCTTGTCTAATTTTCTCCTGAATATTAATCTTCGTAGTGCAAACATATTCACACAACGCAAAATCTTCTGGTGCAACTTCATAGATGCCTAAATTCTCCATACCATCGATATCGTTTGTTATTGCTGCCTTGGTAAGGTGCATAGGAAGAATATCGAACGGGAATACTTTTTCTAACTCACCCGTAACAACAAATGCTCTTTCCTCTCCGTTGGTATTTGTGTCTAAAACAAACTTCTTACTTTTGGATAAAAACGTTGGAAAAAGTCTAGAATTTGAGAATTTGTCAAATCCAAGTCCTAGCCACCCTGTGGTGAGAAAGAATTTGTATTCGTTACCTTCTGGAATAATGGTAAATTGATTGTGATAAAAGCCAATATGACCTTCCAATTTTTTTTGATCTCCTGTCAATACATTTCCAGAGATATATCTCACATTATCTCCCGCCACATTATTTTTGACCAAGTCGCTTACAGATGAACCAGAGTGAATGTTGTAATAACAGGGTGATTTAACCTCAGAACCTGTAAGAGCTATGCATTTTTTTCCATCGACATTTCCGCTCTCAAATAATTTGCCGATCGCGGCTACATCTTGAATGTTAATGCTCCAAACAAATTCACCTTTATTTATCGGATCAATATGATGTATTTGCGTACCAATATTACCTGCGGGGTGAACTCCTTCAAAAACGTGATGGTTTACCTCCTTCATAGCGGCAAATTGTGAGCTTTCCCTATTACTTAGGTGTACATTTCCATTGCAGAGTACGTTTAATGCTTTCAGCCCTATCTGCACTTGGTCCATTCGGTCGCCTAGAATAAATTCATAATCTGGTGCTAAGGGAGATGAGTCAAAGCTTGAAACGTAAATTCCTTTTGGTTCTTTTGTTGGGTCTGCAACCACATCTATAGGTCTTTGCCTGAAACAAGGCCAAAGACCAGACTCCATTAAGAGTGACATCAGATCCTCTCTGGATGTATCAGCAACTTTACTTACCTTAAATTTCTTACAGGTCTGTTTTCCATCAGAATCAATTAAAACTTGTAATATTTTCCTTTTTTCTCCACGTACAATTTCCCTTACAGTTCCACTAGCAGGACTCACATATTTAATTTTTTCGTTTTTCTTGTCATAAAAAATGACATCACCTACTTGGACTTTTTCTCCTTCTTTAACTACTAGTTTTGGAATTAATCCGTGAAAATCTAACGGGGACAGGCTGACAGTTTTTGAAACTGCAAGCTGTTTTATTTCTTTAGTCGCATCTCCTAAAAGCCTGATATCGAGACCTTTTCGGATATTGATGGTGTTAGACATGAAAGTTATATTACAATTTGTCTACAAAATTAAGAAAAACAACGCCTACACAGTAATCTAGTGGTGATTTTGTAGGGTAATATAATAATTTAGATTGATTCTAAATAAATTGGATTCAACGAAATGTTGACTTTTTATAATTTATAAATTAATTGACGAAATAGTCTAATGGATCAAATTTGTATACTAATTGTAACTTAAATATTACATAATTATTCAGTAAGGTTGTTTTGAGTGTTAAATATTGACAAAACTTTGATTATACGATTCAAATAAAATAAATTTATGCTATGTCAAAAACTAAAACGTTAGGTATAGTTATCGAAGTTTCTCATTGGTTTCGTCAGGATTTATCCACCGATATAAATGCCAGCTATATTCACAATTATCACATCACTATCATTAATAAAACTAAATACGCAGTTCAGTTATTGTCAAGAGAGTGGCATGTTAAGCACTTACTCCACGGGATTTCAGAGGTTTCTGGTAAAGGTGTTGTTGGAGAACAACCTATATTACTTCCTGGTGAGAGTTTTGAATATACTAGTGGTTGTGAATTGATCAGCTCCATTGGATCAATGAAAGGAACTTTTTACTTTGTCAATATTGAAACCGAGGAATTGTTTCAAGCACGAATAACAGAGTTTAATTTGGTTTATCCTCCTTTACTCAACTAGTAGGCTAAGTATACAATTTTTTTGGTGTCAAAAAAGTCTTCTTCAAAAAATGTCCTCAGCTCAAATTGGCGAAATGCCATTTTTATTTTTTTCAGCTCATCTGAAAAATCTCCCCCCTTTAGATAATATAGACCATTTTTTCTCGAATTACCTGCTTTACACAGATGTTTCGTCATTTTAATAAATCTTGGCAAATTGGTTACTGCTCGGCTGACTATAAAGTCAAATTTATCGCTGATGTCTTCGGCTCTACTGTGAATGGTTTTGATGTTTTTTAAATCGAGAACAGAAGCAATTTCTTCAATTACTTTCAGTTTTTTTCGGATAGAATCGTTCAATACAAATTGGCTTTCAGGAAATATAATGGCAAGAGGGACGCCAGGAAATCCACCACCTGTTCCTACATCAATAATCCGGTCATCTTTTTTAAATTGAATCACTTTTGATATCGCAAGAGAGTGCAACACATGTCTTTCGTAGAAATTTTGCATGTCTTGTCTGGAAATCACATTTATTTTTTGATTCCATTCCTGATAAAGCTCGAGAAGTTGGTTTAATGATTCTTTCTGCTCCTCTTTAATTTCCGGAAAATATTTATAAATCAGTTCCATTAAATGGAATCTTTTGTTTTTTCAGCCATGGTAGCTAAAAAATCTCTAGCTCTAAAAAGTTGAGCTTTAACGGTGCCCAATGGAAGATTCATTTCAGTAGCGATTTCTTCATAACTCAATTCTTGAAAATATCTTTTTTCAACAAGTTCTCTGTATTTGGGTTTGAGTTTACTGACTAAATGGCGCATATGCACAATACGTTGCCCTTTCATTAATGTCTCTTCGGGGTTCGGTGTTGATGCTTTTGCGTCTATTTTTAAGACGTCTCCATTGTCGTTCAAAATTCCCGTATCCATTGAGGTGACTTTAATGCGTTTTTTTCGAATAAAATCGATGCAATTGTTTGATGCAATTTTGAATAGCCAAGTGCTGAAAGCAAAGTTTGGTGAATATTGTCCTAACCGACTAAAGGCTTTTCCAAAAGCCTCGATTGTTAGGTCATCAGCGTCATCCGAGTCTTTTACCATTTTGAGCATCATGAAATAAATGGATTCTCTGTAACGTTCCATTAAATCGGCATAAGCCAATTGATCACCGCCCTTAGCAGCTTCAACTAATGTCAAGTCGAATTTTGCTTTGTCTGATAAATGATCTTTTGCTACCAATCCTTATTTCTTTTGTTTTTTGCCAAAAAATAGATAATGGGGATGAGTAAAGCATAAAATAAATCCCAAATTGGAAAAAAAAGTGCAAATTTTTGTTCCTTGATTTTATCTAGGCATTTTCTCTGAATCCACCATTTAATAAAGGTTGCCGACACGATTGCTGTTGTGTAAAGCAAAGGAAAGCTTCCTAATATCATCAAAGAAACAAAAGAAAACCAAGCGGCAATAAGTGTAATAGGATAGGTTGCTAACATTACTTTTTTGATAAATCTATATCTAACGGAGGTTGTGTAGTGTCTAGATTTCTGATTGATCCAATCCGACCATGTTTCTTTTGCATCTGACTCACAAAAGGATTCTGAATCAATTTGAATGCACAAAGAAGCTTTTTTGGATGCTTCTTGAATAAACAGATCGTCATCTCCTGAAGGTATCGCGTAGTGAGATTTAAAACCGTTTACTTGATGGTATGCAGTTTTGGTATAGGCAATGTTTCTCCCCACCCCCATGTATGGAGTTCCTTTTAAGGCAAATGCAAAATAATTGATTCCAATCCATGCAGTATCAAATCGAATGATTTTATTCACTAAGGTCTTGGTTTTCTTGTATGGTCCATATCCAAGTACAATTTCATTTCCTTCTTCAAACTTCTGTGCCATCTTATTTAACCATTGACTGCTTGAGGGGACGCAATCAGCATCCGTAAATACGAGGTGTTCATATTTTGCTGCTTTGATACCTAGAGTAAGTGGAAGTTTTTTACCTTTTGTAATGTGTTTAGGGCTATTGAGTGAAACTATTTGCAGGTTTTTGAAGTTGTTTTGATACGCTTTGAGAACCTCATTACTGTCATCAACTGAATTGTTGTTGACAACTATTACTTCAAATTTGGGATACTCTTGTTTTAATATTGAGCAGAGGTTTTTATCCAGGGCCTTCCTTTCGTTTCTTGCGGCAATGATAACACTGATAGGTAATTCAGGACTTTTATTCGGTTTCAAAACCTTGTAGAGTGCTAGCTTATAAAAGATAAATAAGGCATAATAGAGCTGAACCATAACCGCGATAATAAATACAATTATGCAGCACAAAATTAGTGGGTCATTTGTGTGTTGATCTATGAAGCTCATATTAAGCAGATACAAATATTCAATTTGAAATGATTTCAATGTATCTTTGTCACGTATTTTTATCAACATTCTTATGCACTTTGATTTACTTCATTCGGATTCGAATTCAAATGCTCGGGCCGGTCTTTTACATACCGACCATGGAACGATCGAAACCCCCATTTTTATGCCTGTAGGTACTTCGGGTTCTGTAAAGGGGGTTCATCAAAAAGAATTGGAAGAAGTTGTTAATGCTCAAATTATATTGGGAAATACTTATCATCTTTTTTTAAGGCCAGGAATCAAAATCATAGAAGGTGCTGGTGGTTTACATAAATTTATGGGATGGAATCACCCTATTCTGACAGACAGTGGGGGTTATCAGGTATATTCTTTATCTGGCTCAAGGAAAATAAATGAAGAGGGGGTTAAATTTCAATCGCATATCGATGGGAGTTATCATTTTTTTTCGCCCGAAGGGGCCATTGATATTCAAAAAAGTATTGGGGCTGATATTATTATGGCTTTTGACGAGTGTACGCCATATCCATGTGATTATGACTATGCTAAAACTTCAATGGGTATGACTCATAGGTGGTTAAAACGTTGTACGGATCAAATGGAAAATTCGCCGGCTAAATATGGCTATTCTCAATCTTTATTTCCGATTGTTCAGGGAAGTATATATAAAGATTTGAGAAAAGAATCAGCAGAGGTGATTTCATCTTTTGATGCTGTTGGAAATGCTATTGGCGGTCTTTCCGTTGGTGAACCTGAAGATGAACTCTATGAGATGACCGCTTTAGTTACGGAGATTCTACCAAAATCGAAACCTCGTTATTTGATGGGCGTAGGGACGCCTTCAAATTTACTGGAATGTATTGCTCTCGGTGTTGATATGTTTGACTGTGTCATGCCATCAAGAAATGCAAGACATGGTTTGTTGTTTACAGAGAATGGAACGATCAATATTAAAAATGAAAAATGGTCTTTGGATTATAGTGAAATCGATGAAAACAGTCCGTGCTGGGTTGATCGAAATTATACAAAATCTTACCTTAGACACCTCATTAAGTCGGGGGAATATTTGGGTATTCAGATTGCCACTATCCACAATCTTTCTTTTTATCTGCGTTTAATGGGAGAGGCAAGAGAACGAATCATTGACGGTACTTTCACAGTCTGGAAGAATAAAATGGTCAAACAACTGAAGACAAGAATATAAATGTTATCTATTATTGATCGCTATATCATTAAAAAGTTCTTGTCAACATTCTTCTTTATGTTGGCCATCATTATGATGTTTTCCATTGTTTTTGATGTTTCAGATAAACTAGGTGAATTTATTGCGAATAAGGCACCGTTATCAGCTATTATATTTGATTATTACTTGAATTTTGTGATTCTTTATGGCAACATGTTCACATCAATGATTGTCTTCATTTCTGTAATTTGGTTTACAGCTAAAATGGCAAAAGATACAGAGATCATTCCTATTTGGTTCAGTGGAAAGCCAATCTCGAGATACATGCGACCTTATTTCATTTCAGCAACTATTTTGATGTTATTTTCATTGGTACTTAATCATTTTATCGTTCCAAGAGCAAATAAGGGCCGTCTAGATTTTGAGGAGAAATATTACAGGGATATTATGATTGTTGAAGATTATCATGCTGAGTATCCTGGAAATCAATCGGTCTATTTTTCAAATTATAACAACCGGGATAAAAAAATTAATGATTTTACAGTTCAGAAATGGAGTGAAGATGATCAACCTGTATACTATATGAAGTGCAGATATGCAATTAATGATTCCAATAGTAGGATGTGGCATTTAAAAGACTTATATGAAAAGCGATTTTTTACTGATCATATTGAGATTCGGCATTTGAGCGATTTGGATACGACATTTGACTTCTCTATATCAGATATGGTGCATCGAAAAAATGCAGCAGAAACAATGACTTATAGCCAATTAAGGTCTTTTATTGATCGAGAAAAGAAGAAAGGCTCCTCCATGGTTCCTTTGTACGAGATTGAACTGCACCAGCGTACTTCATATCCCTTTGCGGCTTATATTTTAACTTTGATTGGTGTATCAGTTGCCTCTCAAAAGAGAAGAGGTGGTGTTGGAGTCAATATTGCTATAGGTTTGGGTCTTGTTTTTGTATACATCTTCGCAATGAAAATGCTTACTGTAGCGGCTCTCAATTTAGGATTTCCAGCACTTTTATCGGTTTGGGCACCAAATATTTTTTTTGCTTTCATTGCCCTTATCCTTTTTAAGGCAGCTCAGAAATAAATCAGTCTTCTACGTATTCCTACGTATTCTTTTTCGGGTCATCACTTAGCCCGTATTTCGTGTCCTTTGGTATTTTTCATTTTGGGAGGTATCATTTTTACCACACACCATTTATTACATAGACTTTTAGTGTATCAATTTTTACTCTTTAAAAAAAAGGATATGAAAACGCTACTCTCCTCTCTCAGAAATTCAATATTGACTTTCTCCTTAATAATGATCTATTCAATCTCTTTTGCACAGCAAGAGTCAACAGTATGGTTAACCATTAATGATTCTAAAGATGTTCCAAGATTTAATACCTATGGGCAACTTTTCGCGCAGGATACGAGCTTCAATGAAGCGATTACTTCTTTAAACATTAAAGAGGTTAAAAAAGCTCTATCGTCTTCAAGAAATCCTTCATTGTTAAAAGTATATGAGGTCACTTGCGAATGTGAACAGGAAGATTTATATGCAACCTTATCCAATAAGGTATCGGTAGTTTCTAAAGTAGAGTATGGTCCAGATTATAAAATTTTAGCTACTCCGAATGATTATGGATTGAATACCAATCATTATGCACTTGATCTTATAGGAGCCGAAATTGCTTGGAACATTACAACTGGAGATACAAATGTTGTGATTGCTGTTTCTGATCAAAATTTTGAAGTCACACACGAAGAGTTAGAATCTCAATACATTTATTACGATGCCACAAATACTGAGTCTACTGGTCACGGTACTGCTGTAGCGATTATGGCAGGTGGTGCAACTGATAATAATAATTTCAATAGTTCTATTGGATATAAAAGTAGTTTGGCTCTATATCGTATGAATATTAATGAAATTCTGAATGCTTCTTATGCAGGCGCAGATGTCATTAACCTCAGCTGGACATCTGGATGTGATCATAGTACATATGTCCAAGATGTTATTAATGAAGCCTATGAAAATGGGAGCTTTATTGTGGCGGCCGCAGGAAATGGAAGTACCTGTGGAGGTCCTCAAAATTTGGTTTATCCTGCATCCTATGATAATGTCTTTGCAGTTACAAGCGTTGGTCAAAACTTCAGCCATCAGGGTGTATCAGGTGATGCGAATTCAACACACCAACATAACGAAAAGGTAGATCTTAGTGCGCCAGGATATGATGTTTTAATTAGCCCCTCTGACGGATGGGAGATTGTTGGTTCCGGAACATCGTACGCGAGTCCAATGGTATCAGGTACTGTAGCCTTAATAAAAGCGGCTAATCCTTGTTTGACAAATGAAGATATCACGTATATTTTGAAAGCTTCATCAACCAACATAGATGCTTTTAATCCGGATTATATTGGCTTGATTGGTGAGGGTTGTTTAAATGCAGGAGCGGCATTAGAAATGGCTCAAGATTATAATCAAATGGCTTTAAATTTTACGGAATCCTTATCCTGCGGAACGGATGGTGGTTCTATTGAAGTTGAAATTAATGGAGGAACTGCTCCCTATACAATACAGTGGTCAAATGGAGAAAGTGGATTGCATATTACTGATCTGGCTAGTGGAGAATATTCGGTGATAATTAGTGACGCTAACGGTTGCTCGAAGGAAGCGATTATTCTTCTTGAAACAGCACCTCAGATAAGTTTTGATGCTGAAATTCAATATGTTTCATGCAATGATTTTGAAAATGGATCCATAGATCTGACAATAATTACCGGTGAAGGTGCTTTCACCTACGAATGGGAAAATGGAATGCAAACAGAGGACATTTCAAATTTGTCTGCAGGGATCTACGGGGTGACTGTAACTGATACGTATGGATGTCAAGTGTCTGGTGATTTTGATGTAAAACAACCCGATTTATTAGAGGCTAGTTTGATTACAAATCCTATCACCGATGACATAAATGGAGAGATTGATTTGACGGTATCAGGGGGAACGACACCATACACATATCTTTGGAATACCGGAGATACTTCCGAAGACTTATATGATTTACCTGCTGGAGATTATGAAGTTCTTGTAACAGACGATAATGGTTGTGATATCATTTTGAACGGTACGATTGAGAATTTTAGTTCAGCAGCAGTAGGACACATAAACGATATGAATATTCTCATTTATCCTAATCCAACAAATGACTTTGCTTCGGTAAGATGGGAAAATAAAGAGGTATCGGAAATTACCATTGTAAATACAAATGGTCAAATTATTCAAAAGGCTGATGTATCTCTGCAAAATTCATTTCAAACTTATAATCTGAATGCCGGAGTATATCTAGTCTACCTTGAAGGTCCCAACAATATGATATACTCAGGAAAGCTTATCGCTCAATAGACAATCAATTATTGTGTTTCCCTTAATCTGAGCCCCCGAAAGGGGGCTTTTTATTTATAGGATTTGGGTAGATTATTTATCATAGACTCACCTTACCCTACGATTTATTTTATAATTTCTAGTAGCTTATTATGGGTATACGTAGTTCCACGCAAAACATGGTAACATATTACCTATTTCATTGTGGGTGAGAAGTTCTATTTTGTTGTTATTCAATTATATATCATTTTTTTTAGGGAAGAATCCCAGCATCTTTGTCCTGTATTACAAACACAAATAAAACGATTAAGTAATGAGCAGAATGAATCAAAAAGTCAATCACGAATTCATGAAATTATTGATCAGAAATAAAGTGGCATTTCAATCCGCAACATTGCAAAGAAAGGTGCAAATTGTTTCGGATGCCAAACATAAATTGGACTCCGTTACCTTATTCTTATCAATTTTTTCGACTTTCTTTTTATTGATGATGACGGTACGGTCCTTTATTATTCTTTAAAAAGGTCTATAACCAATCCGTCATAGGCAACACGCGAATTTTCGAAAACTCCTTGAAGTTCCTTGAGATGTTCTTCATCAGAAGTGTATCTAGAAGAGAGGTGACCGACATAAAGGCATTTTACATCGGACAAAAGAGCAATTTCAGCAGCATCTTGAGTGGTAGAGTGCATGGTAGCTTTGGCAAGTGATTTTTCTTTTTTTAAGAAAGTAGCTTCATGATAAAGAACCGTACTTCCCTTAACAAAATCTACAATTTTTAAATCTTTCTTAGTATCAGAGCAATAGGCATAGCTCATCGGAGCTATTTGTGGTTTGGTGACTTCTTGGTAACGACAGATATCTCCGTTTTCTAGTTCAATATCTTTCCCATTCTGAAGGTCTTTATATTGTTCTAAGCGAATATTTTTCTTTTTAAGTTGAATGGGGTCAAGTTTCAATAGTTTGGTTTTTTCTTGAATCAAAAAGCCACAGGTTGGAATTTTATGTTTTAAAGGAAAGCTATATACCTCAAGGACATCATCTTCGAATATTTTTTCTTTTTCTTTGAAGTACAAGGCATGGAAATGAATTGTATAAGATAGTTTGGATCCTCCCAAATGAAGCTGTGTCATTAAAATTTCTTCAAGCTCTTCGGGTCCGTGTATGTGTATTTCTTTTTCTCTGCCTAAAAGATTTAATGAGCTCAGTAGCCCAACTAATCCAAAATAATGATCACCATGCAGGTGTGAAATAAATATGCGAGAAATCTTTTGAAAATGGATTTTATATTTTCGAAGCTGAACCTGGGTTCCTTCAGCACAATCAATAAGAAAATGTCGGTTATTACAATTGATATACTGTGAGGAAGGCATTCTGATTTGTGTAGGCAATGCAGCTCCACTTCCCAGAATAGTTACGATAAAATTCACTCTTTGTTTTTAGCAATAGCCGTTTCTACGTCATTGTATATATGGAGCACTTTGTCTAATTGTGCGATTTGAATCAGTTTAAGTACATTGGTTTGAACATTAGACATTGAGAATGAACCGTTGGTATCTTTGCAGAGTCTGTTGGCAATGAGAATGGCACTAAGACCAGATGAATCACAATATTTTGTTGAGCTTAAATCTAAAACAAGTTTGTTGTTGGATGCTTTATTTAAATGAATAAAGAGACTTTTAAGCTCGGGGGCGTTGGTAGAATCTAGTTTTTCTACATTCGACCGAACAACTGCCACCTTTCCTTTGTGTTCTGATGTGAAATTTTCCATTGCTATTTCAAAAGTAAAAAAATTAGCGTTCAATTTGAGCCGCGAGCAAATAAATTACTGCCATTCGTATGGCAACCCCATTTTCAACTTGTTGTAATATGATACTTTGATCGCTATCAGCAACATCAGAAGTGATTTCTATCCCTCTATTTATAGGTCCTGGATGCATTACCACAATTTCTTTACTTAATGAGTCTAAGATTTCTTTTGTAAGTCCGAAGGTCATGGAATATTCCCTAAGCGAAGGAAAATATTTAACGTCTTGTCGTTCAAGCTGAATTCTGAGCATATTCGCTACATCGCACCATTCCAGTGCTTCTTTCAGATTATATGAAACTTTTACGCCTAGGCTTTTCATATGTATGGGAATCAATGTTTTTGGCCCACAGACCATCACCTCTGCACCAAGCTTTTGAAGGCAATAGATATTGGACAAAGCGACTCTTGAGTGAAGTATGTCACCTACAATGACAACTTTCTTTCCCTCAAGGCTTCCCAGTTGCTCACGAATCGAATAGGCGTCCAAAAGTGCTTGAGTAGGGTGCTCATGTGTGCCGTCTCCTGCATTCACGACTTTTGCATTTACTTTTTTGGATAAAAATGAAGCTGCACCAGGACTGGGATGCCTCATTACAACCAAGTCGACTTTCATCGAAAGAATATTATTGACTGTATCGACTAAGGTTTCTCCTTTTTTTACGGAGCTCCCTGAAGCACTGAAGTTGATGATATCGGCAGACAATCTTTTTTCCGCCAATTCAAAGGATAATTTAGTTCGTGTTGAGTTTTCAAAGAAAAGATTGGCAATGGTGATATCTCTGAGCGAAGGTACTTTTTTAATGGGTCGGTTAATGACTTGCTTAAAGCTATCTGCTGTTTTGAAAATCAAATCGAGGTCTTCTCTGGTAAGATCTCTGATACCAATCAAATGTTCTACACTTAAACTATTCATTGCTTTCTTTTGTGTAAAGTACTATTTTATCTTCTCCTTCATGTTCTTTCCATTCCACGGAAACTCTTTCTGATAATAGGGTATCCACAGCTTTCCCTACATAATTTGCTTCAATAGGAAGGTCTCTTCGAAATCTTCTGTCAATGAGCACCATCAATTCTACGCTTTTCGGCCGTCCAAATGACAGCACAGCATCTAATCCTGATCGAATGGTCCGTCCAGTAAATAAAACATCGTCTACTAGAATGACATCCTTATTTTCTAAACTAAAGTCTATATTGGTGACGCTAGGTAACAAAGGTGTTTCTCTTCGTCTAAAATCATCTCTGTAAAAAGTGATGTCAAGATTACCACAAGTAATGTCCTTTTTTAAGATGTCTTCCAGAAGGGCTTTTAATCGCTCAACAACATGAATACCTCTTGGCTGGAGCCCAACAATTACAGTGTTGCTAAAGTCGTTATGAGATTCAATGAGTTCATGGCAAAGTCTTTTTAGAGTCAGTTCTAGGTGCTTGGCATTAAGGATGACCTGCTTTTCCATCGAGGGCAAAGATAAAGGTATTTTGTGATTTACAAACTATGTTTTGTGTTTTGATTTAAATTCAAATCACTTAAAAGGAAAAAGCTTCCAGTAACAATCAAAAGGTCTTCTGATCCCATTCTTTCCTTTACATGTTTGATTGTAATGTTCACATTTGTTTCGATAGGAAACCCAGTCTTATAAATGGCATTGATGTCTTCCCAGTCTTTTTTACTTTTACTTCGCTTGTTGTCAAAAGTACAGAGATAGAGTGTTGTGTTTTTGAATAGTTTTATAAAGTCTGCATCAATCTCACGCTCTATTGTGCTTCCAAGGATACAATATACCTTACCTTTACATTGTTGGTGCACTGATCTCATTGTTTGCTCTATTCCTTCCTTATTGTGAGAAACATCAAGAATAATTTTGGGATTTTCTTGAATAACTTCCATTCGCTTTTGATACCCTGTGTTTTTATATAAATTTTCTATTGACTTATGAATGATTTCTTCCGAACATTTAATGCCCAGTTCTGACAATGCGCTGATTGCCGTATTCACATTCTCCAATTGGTATTGGGGAAGCTTCGAATCGGTGAAGCTTTTTTTAGCGACACGCATGAGCGCTTTTTTTTCGCGACTAACTTGCTCAAATATAGCATGAACTTCCTGCTGTTTTTCACCGATCACTACCGGAGTTTTTTCCTTGATGATACCCGCTTTTTCTTTTGCAATATCCTGTAATGTGTTTCCCAGATACTGTTGGTGGTCCAATCCAATATTAGTTATCACTGAAACGAGAGGGTTTACCACGTTCGTGGCGTCTAAACGTCCTCCCATTCCGGTTTCCAATACCACATAATCACAACTTTGTGCAATAAAGTACTTGATGGCCATCACAAATGTGATTTCAAAAAAAGAGGGCTTAAAATCGAGTTTAGTACTGCGTATTATTTCACAAAAATCGACCACTTCTTGTTCGGAAATCATGGCTCCGTTCACGCGGATCCTTTCTCTAAAATCAAATAGGTGAGGGGAGG